>CAUUFG010000068.1:0-7960 GCA_963544335.1 uncultured Campylobacter sp. | reverse complement strand
TTTTAAATTGCTGATTTTGGTGTGTTTTTGTGTTGATTTTGATTATGCGACGTCGTGATTTTACGCCCTGTGTGGCTAAATTTTAGTGCCAAATTTAAGATAACTTCAAGCAGGTAAAACAAATTTCAAAGTAAAATCAAAACAAATTTTGCAGTAAAGTTAGTCGAATTTAAAACAAATCGCATTACAAAATCAGCCAAATTTAAAAAAATCTCACAAATAAATTATGCGATTTTGTGCGCAGTTGTGCTTGGTTTGCTACTTTAAAAAATGCTGTTTTTGCTCGTTAAAATCGTAGCAAATTTGCTTTGTGCCTAAAATTTGAATTGCTATTAAAACTTAGGCTTTTTGCTTAAAATTTGTATTGCGCTTAGACTTTGCGCACCCAAAAATTTGCATTTAAATGTGCGAAAATAATAGCCGATGATTTTGGTATTAAAATCTTTCGCGCCAAAATTGCCCCCTTGCGCCCAAATTTACTCATTTTGCAAAGGTTGCGCTAATTTCGTAACCCTTATCAAGCTTATGCTATTTGCGTTCATTTTTAGCACTTCATATTCGCAAATAGCGTCGCTAATTTTATCGCCCTCTAGTGGCAAACGCTCAAGTAGATTAAAGACATATCCACCGATTGTGAGCTGTTCTGCGTCATTTTCAAGGCTAATTTGCATCAAATTTTCAATCTCATCAAGCTCAAATCGCCCGCTAAATTCATAACAATTCTCATCTATTTTGCGAAAATCTTCATCTTTTCCATCGTGTTCATCATTAATATCGCCAAAAATCTCTTCGATAATATCTTCCATCGTCAAAAATCCCGCCGTCCCGCCATACTCATCTACGACAAGTGCGGCTGAAATTCGCTCTTTGTTCATCATTGACAAAATCGTCGCAATAGATGAATTTTCAGGAACAATCAAAATTTTGCGCACAATTTTATTAAAATCTTTCTCATTTGTCTGGATCAAATCGCGAATATGAATCATGCCAATCACATTATCTTTGTTACCATCAATATATGGAAAGCGCATAAATTTAGCATCTAAAAGCGCGGCATAATTTTCATCGTAGCTCTTTTGTTTATTCAAGCAGATCATATCTTTGCGCGGGGTCATTATCTCTTTTGCCACGGTATCACTAAAATCAACCGCATTTTTAATAATCGCCGTCTCAACAGAGTCTAAAATTCCACCTTTTAAGCTCTCTGAAGCAATAATTTTTATCTCCTCTTCTGAGTGTGTTTCGCTCTCTTGATTTGATTTAATACCAAAAATTTTTAACGTAACCGCCGAACAGATGTCAAAAATTTTAATAAACGGCAAAAACACAAGCCAAAATAGATGCAACGGACGTGCGATAAATAGGACGGTTTTTTCGGTTTTTGCGATCGCAAGAGATTTTGGCACAAGCTCACCAAGCACAACGTGAAAAAGCGTAACAATGATAAACGCAATCACAAACGCCATAGTATGAATGAAAATTTCCCCCGCACCAAATAGATTTTTAAGCGGACTTTCTATCAGCCTAGAAACCGCTGGCTCACCAATCCAACCAAGCGCAAGAGAACTAATGGTAATTCCTAGTTGAGTAGCACTTAAATATGTATCAAGAGAGTTTGAAATTTTAAGCGCAAGACGAGCGTTTGCAACATCTGCGGCGACAAATTCTTCGAGTTTTGATTTTCGAATTTTAACAATAGAAAACTCAGATAGGACGAAAAATGCGTTTAAAGCTACAAGAAAAAACGCGAGAATTAACATTAATATGGAATGCGATGGGTCCAAATTTCAATCCTTAAAAAAATAAAATCCGCCATTATACCAAAAAAACATTTTTTTCAAAATTTTAAAAAAACTAATTTTTGGGCTCAACTCGCTTTTTTTTTGTTACAATACGCCGTTTTTTCAACACAATAAGCAAATATTAATAATAAAAAGGCGAAAAAATGAGCAACTTAATAATAGTAGAATCACCAGCAAAAGCCAAAACAATACAAAATTTCTTAGGCAAAGATTACAACGTTATCGCTTCAAAAGGTCATATTCGCGACCTGCCAAAATCTAGTTTCGGAATCAAAGTCGAAGGGGACAAATTTACCCCAACCTACCGCATCAGCGCCGATCATTCAGAGCTTGTTAAACAGATAAAAAACTTAGCAAAAAACGCAGATAAAATTTACCTCGCAACCGATGAGGATAGAGAGGGAGAGGCGATCGCATTTCACATCGCAGAAGCAATCGGCAAAGACGCCACCACTTTGCCACGCATCGTATTTCACGAGATAACAAAAACAGCCATACAAAACGCGCTAAATTCGCCACGCACAATAGATTTTGCCAGTGTAAATGCTCAACAAGCGCGTCGCCTATTAGATAGGATAGTAGGATACGCACTTTCGCCGTTACTATCTATGAAAATTCAGCGCGGATTAAGTGCTGGACGTGTGCAAAGCTCTGCGCTAAAAATCATCGTCGATAAAGAGCGCGAAATTATGGCGTTTAAACCAGTAGAATACTACGCTATAAACGCCATTTTTGCACCAAATTTAGAGAGCGAACTAAGCAAATTTAATGGCAAAAAGATGGAAAAATTGTCCGTCACAACAAAAGAGATGGCCGATGAAATTTTAAATTTAGCCAAAAAAAGCTCATTTAAAATCACAGAAATTTCACAAAAAGAGCGCAAAACAAACCCGCTTCCGCCATTTATGACCTCCACATTACAGCAAAGCGCATCCTCTACCCTTGGTTTTAGCCCGAAAAAAACAATGACGATCGCGCAAGTTTTATACGAAGGCGTCGCCACACACAACGGCTTTATGGGCGCGATAACCTACATGCGAACCGATAGCTTAAACCTAGCCAAAGAGGCCTTAACCGCCGCGCGCGAGCTAATAAAGAGCGAATTTGGCGAAAAATACCTACCAAAAACGCCAAACATCTACACAACTAAAGCAAAAGGCGCGCAAGAAGCACACGAGGCAATTCGTCCGACAAATTTGGATTTTACGCCACAAATCGCAGCCAAATTTTTAGACAAAGATCAGTTAAAACTCTACAGCCTAATCTACAACCGCTTTTTAGCCTGCCAAATGGAGGCTAGCGTGAGTTTGCTCCAAAGTGTGCTTATCACAAATGAAAATTTAGAGTTTAAATTAAGCGGAAAGCGTGTCACATTTGATGGATTTTACCGCTTCTATGGCGAAAACGATAAAGACAGAATTTTGCCACCGCTAAATGAGGGCGAGGCGATAAATTTGGCTGAAATTTCGGCTAAACAAAACTTCACCGAACCCCCAGCGCGCTATTCTGAGGCTAGTTTGGTAAAAAAATTAGAGAGCCTAGGAATTGGTCGCCCATCTACATACGCGCCTACAATCACGCTTTTAACGGCGCGCGATTACGTTAAAATCGAGAAAAAACAACTAATTCCAAGCGAAATTGCATTTAAAATCACAGCTCTTTTAGAGGAAAATTTCACAGATATAGTAGATAGCGAATTTACATCTAAAATGGAAGAAAAACTAGACGCGATCGCCGAAAATGGCGCGGATTGGGAGCAAATTTTAGCTGATTTTTACCACCCATTTATGGATAAAATTTCGCACGGAAAAACAGAGATAAAAAGCCAAAAAGTAAGCGAATTAATCGGCGAAAAATGCCCAGATTGTGGTGGCGATTTAGTCAAAAGAAGCGGACGTTTTGGCGAATTTATCGCGTGTTTAAATTTCCCAAAATGCAAATACAGCAGAAATTTAAGCGCAAAAAGTGAAACCAAAGCAAAAAAAGAGCTAGTAAAAATCGGCTTAAAATGCCCAGAATGCGGGGGCGAAATTGTCGAGCGCATATCAAGAAGAGGGAAATTTTACGGGTGCGAAAACTATCCAAAATGCAAATTTACCTCCACCTATAAACCAACCGAGCATAAATGCCCACAATGTGGCGAAATTTTGTTCTTAAAAGAGCTAAAAAAAGGTAATTTTCTCTACTGCGCCAAGTGCAAATTCCAAAAAGAAGCTCAATGAAAATAGGCGTCATCGCTGATACTCACACCGCAGTAAGCGTCGCAAACCATGCTCTTGGGTATCTAAAGTCAAGGCATTGCGATCTAATAATTCATGCAGGAGACATCGTAGAACTTGCCACGCTAAAAATTTTAAAACGCTTGCGAGTGCCCTATGTAGCGGTGATTGGCAACAACGACACCGCGCTTTTAAAATACAAAAACGATTTTAATCTATTTTTTCAGCCACATATTTTTGAATTTGGCGGATTAAAATTTAAACTCATGCACCATCCGTTTTTTTTCGATGAGACGTGCGATATCGCTATTTACGGGCATACGCACTATTTTGCCGCGACAAAAACTAGCAAAACGCTATTTTTAAACCCGGGCGAAATTTGCGCTAGAAAAAAGCCGTTTTTTGAGTTTGCATACATTTGCGTAAGCGAGAAAAATTTCATCATCAAAAAAGTAATAAGCCCACGCATAAATTCCGAGCCAAAATGGCAAGAACAAGAGCTGATTTTTGAACGCTAGTGCAAATTTAATGAAAAAATGCTTTAAAATTTGGGCTAATTTAGGCACAAATATTCGTCTGTTAAAATTTATACGCAAGATCGGCTTTAATTTCTCTTTAAAATTTGATGCAAATTTGCCTAAAAATTTCGTAAATTTCGTGCTAAATTTTAAAAAATGTCCAAATTTCAGCGTTAATTCACGCAAAATTTCATACAAAAGTTCAAATGTAAAATCAAATTTTACTTCGCGCTTGGTTTTAAAATCTCATAAAATTTCATCTAGTTTGCACCAAATTTTACGCCAAAACATAAATCCGCGCACAAATTTAGTTCAAATTTCAAAAGCAGATAAAAACACTAACGATTCTAAATTTAACGAGCAAATTTCGCTCAAACCCGTAAGCAAAAGATCTTAAAATGAGCGAAATTTCTATATTTTTAACGCTATCTTTTGTCATTTTTGCTTCGCCATATATTGCCAAATTTTTGCGCCTTCCGATCGCTCCGACAGAGATCATTTTGGGAATAATTTTTAAAAACATCGGCATTTTAGGCGAAAGCGAAATTTTAAAATTAGTCGCCGAACTTGGCTTTTATTATTTGATGTTTTTAGCAGGAACAAGCGTGGATTTAAAACTATTTTTTAAACAAACGCGCAGAAATTTAATAGCGAATTTGGGCTTCATTTTCGCTCTGTATTTTGGCGCATTCATCGGCGTTTTCGCGCTTAATTTAAGCCCGATTTTCATCGTCGTGATCCCGCTAATGAGCGTGGGCGTATTATCTACGCTCTATAAAGATTACGGACTAGAACAAAAGTGGCTAAATTTGGCGATGGAGATTGGAATTATAGGCGAATTATTTAGCATTTCTTGTTTGACGCTCTTAAATGCGTATCTAAAATTTGGAATTTCTAGCGATTTTTTTCTAAATTTGGCGATTTTGGGCGGGTTTTTGTGCTTTATCGCGCTTTTTATCCGTGGTCTTGGGATTTTATTTTGGTGGCGACCGCAAATTAAGAAAATTTTGATGCCACATTTTGATAAAAATGAAAAGGATATTCGCCTTTCAATCGCCATTTTTTTTCTCACAATAGGCGTGATGATGGCACTTGATTTAGAAGTAGTTTTAGGCGCGTTTATTGCTGGGACGTTTTTGCCGACATTTTTTGATCACAAAAAGACCTTACCAGAAAAATTAAGCGCGTTTGGCTATGGATTTTTAATCCCGATATTTTTCGTTTTCACAGGCTCGACAATCGATTTAGGCGCACTTTTACAAACACAAATTCTGCGCCAAATGCTAATAATCACCGCAAGCATAATCACACTTCGCGTCGGTATAGCGTGGCTTATATTCCGCAAAAATAGCGCAAAAATCGGACTTGCAATCTCGATGCCATTTACACTTTTAATCGCAACAGCGACGATGGGCATGGAGGCGAAATTTATCGATTTAGATCTATACTACGCGATGATTTTTGCGTCGATTTTAGAGGTTATTATCTGTCTTAGTTTGATTAAATTCTTAACAAATTTAAAGAAAACATAAAATTTAAAATTCAAATTTTCACACAAGGCGTAAATTTAAATATTTTTCGTTAAAATCCACAAATTTTATTTTTAAGGAAAAACAATGTCAAAAGATAGCGTTACTCTAACCAACAATCGCGACGGCAAAAGCTACGAATTTCCGATACTAGATGGCTCAATTGGACCTTCTGTAATTGATATTTCAAATTTATACACACAAACTGGTCTATTTACATTTGATAGGGGTTATACATCAACAGCAATGTGTAGATCAAAAATAACCTATATAAACGGCGAAAAAGGCGAGTTAAAATACCGTGGATACGATATTGCGTGGCTTGCTGAACATAAAGTTTTTTTAGAGGTTGTGCATCTACTTTTAAATAAAAAACTTCCATCAGCGCAAGAGTTAGCAGATTTTCGCAAAGAGCTAAAAATTCGCTCATTTATCAACGAAAGAATGTTAAAACTTTTTGAGGCTTTCCCTGATAATGCCCATCCGATGGCTGTTTTACAAGCGTGTGTGGCAACACTTAGCGCATTTTATAAACGCGATATGAATTTTGATGATCAAGAAGAGTACCGCGAACTAGCTGTGCGTTTGGTAGCTAAAATGCCAACACTAGCCGCGGCTTATTATCGCTACTCTATGGGCTATCCGATGATCTATCCTGATTTAGATCGCGGATTTACGGAGAATTTCTTATATATGATGCGCGCATTCCCGCACTCAGAAGTAAATTTAAAACCAATTGAAGTAAAAGCACTAGATGCTGTTTTAATGCTACACGCAGATCACGAGCAAAACGCCTCTACAACAACCGTTCGCACCGTAGGTTCAACCCACGCTCACCCTTACGCTTGTATTAGCGCAGGTATCGGCGCACTTTGGGGGCACGCACACGGCGGCGCAAATGAGGGCGTAATCAATCAATTAGAGATGATAGGCAGCGTAGAAAATGTAGATAAATATATCAAGCGCGCAAAAGATAAAAACGATCCATTCCGCCTAATGGGCTTTGGACACCGCGTCTATAAAAACTACGATCCACGCGCAAAAGTGCTTAAATCACTACGCGATCAGCTAATTGATGAGATCGGAATTGATTCAAATTTAATCAAAATCGCCGAGAGAATTGAAGAGATCGTGCTAAATGATGATTATTTTATCAGTAGAAATTTATATCCAAACGTCGATTTTAACTCAGGTTTAATCCTAAAAGCACTCAAAATCCCGACCAACATGTTTGCGGTCATATTTGTAATGGGACGTACACCAGGCTGGATTAGCCAATGGATGGAGATGAAAGAGCAAGAAAAAATAAAAATCGTCCGCCCGCGCCAACTATATGTAGGCGAAACAGACGCCACCAAAAACGAACAAGATGTCGAAAAAACTAATATCGAATTTTTAGGAAAAAAATAGGTGTCACTCCAAATTTCGCCCTGCTCTGCCCTGCTTTCACTAGCCCTGCTTGCTTCGATTCGCGGGGGAGGGGCTATTTTGCGCCATTATGATGATTATGAAATCTCATACAAAGATGACAATTCGCCACTAACTTCGGCGGATTTAAGCGCAAATGAGGCGATTTTATCGACGCTTAGCCAAAGCGAAATTCCGATTTGTTCTGAAGAGAGTTTGTTAAATTTAGATGAGCTTGCAAAATTAGAGCGTTTTTGGCTAATAGATCCGCTTGATGGGACAAAAGATTTCATCTGCAAAACGGGCGAATTTTGCGTTTGTATTGCACTAATAGAGCACGGACGTCCGATTTTAGCGGTCATTTACGCACCAAAATTTGACGAGATGTATTATAGCGATGGGCGTGGGCTTTTTGGCACCAATGCACAGAGTGTGATGAGGGAATTTAGGCTAAATTTGGATGCAAATTCGACATTTTTGACGTC
>CAUUFG010000067.1:0-8103 GCA_963544335.1 uncultured Campylobacter sp. | reverse complement strand
TTTTAAAAGCTTAAATTAAATCTTAAAAGATTTTAGATATTTGTGTTTTAAACTAAAAAAGACAAAGCAAAGCAAATTTTAAGTCAATAACGGCCAATCAAACAAGGCAAAGTAATTTCAAGCACAAAAAGTAAAACAACTCTTTTTTATTGTTTTTTGTCTTTTCTGAACTGATTTTACTTTAGATAAAGATAGAAATTTGTAAGATTCCTCCCGTCAAAAGGAGATATTTTACAAGAACCTTCAAAACTTCTTAAAAAATATCCATTAATAGGGAATTAATCCCTATTAAATCCTTTTTTTGACACTATTTTATTAACGCAGTATAGAAATTATGTCTTTAAGACAGCCTAGAAGATTTGCGTTAAAAAGCTCAAGTTTGTTTAAAAATCTTCTCTCTAACGCCTTTAAATTTGGCGAAGTGAAGTTTGATATAAGCTAGGGAATTTATATGATTTGCGCTGTTTTTCAACGCTTAACTCAACAATAACCCTTTGCGCTATATCCGCAAATCCATGATGAGTTTTCAAAATTTCGCTACAAATCGTGGATTTTCTAGCTTAATTGCTTTAGTCATTCTTAGATAAATTTGCCGTTTTGCTTATTTGCAGGCTGGCTTACTCTTATGAAAGTAGCTCTGTGAAGTCTTTTTAAATGAAAATTTTTAATGCAAATTTTAAACTCAAAAAGTGCGAATTTATAAATTTTCATCAAATGAATTATTTTTAAGAAATTTATTGAATTTATACGCTACGACAAATATTTTTTTGCCATTTTTAGGCTAATTTTTGCTAATTCATGTAGCCAAGCATAGTTCTCCTAAATTTAAAGACATAAAAAACTAAATTTGGATGATACTAAAATAACACAAAATCGCCAAAATCAATGAGGGAAAATTCGTTTGAATTGCGTTGAGCTAAAATTTATAAATACGCGATAGATTTTGGGCTAAATTAAGCCCAAAATTTAAATTTATTCCCACTCAATAGTCGCAGGCGGTTTGCTTGAGATATCGTAAACTACGCGGTTTATCCCGTCTACTTCGTTTATTATGCGGCGTGAGACGTTTTCTAATAGCTCATAAGGCAGCCTTGAAAAACTCGCCGTCATGCCATCACTTGCATCTACTACGCGGACGCAAATCGCGTTTTCATAAGTGCGATTATCGCCCATTACGCCGACAGAATTTACATTTAATAACACGCAAAACGCTTGCCAAGTTTTTTCATACCAGCCACTGCTTTTTAGCTCGTCGCGCAAAATCACGTCGGCTTTGCGAAGCGTGTTTAATCTCTCAGGTGTGATCTCACCCATTATGCGAATCGCAAGTCCTGGCCCAGGGAATGGATGACGGAATACCAAATCGCGCGAAAGTCCTAGCTCAAGCCCTAATTTTCGCACTTCGTCTTTGAAAATTTCGCGCAACGGCTCAATTAGTTCAAATTTCATATCTTTTGGTAATCCGCCTACGTTATGGTGGCTTTTTATCGTTTTAGATGCACCTGATACCGAGCTTTCGATGATGTCGGTGTAGAGTGTGCCTTGAGCTAGAAATTTGACGTTTTCGTGCTTTTTGGCTTCGTTATCAAAAACCTCAATAAACGTCGCGCCGATGATTTTGCGCTTTTGTTCTGGGTCTGTTACTCCGTTTAGACGTTCTAAAAATATCTTGCTAGCGTCGATTGATATCAAATCTACGCCGAGTTTTGTCTTAAACGCGTCTTGGACTTGCTTTGCCTCTCCTGCGCGAAGCAATCCATTATCCACAAAAACAGCTATTAAATTTTGCGGGATCGCGTGTGCTAAAAGTGCTGCTACAACCGAGCTATCAACGCCACCGCTTACCGCGCAAAGGACTTTATCATCGCCTACGCGCGCTTTGATTTTTGAGATTTGATCTTTAGCAAAAGAGCCCATGTTCCACGTGCTTTCACAATCGCAAACAAATTTGGCGAAATTTTTTAAGATTTTATCGCCAAATTCGGTGTGTGCTACCTCTGGGTGAAACTGCAATGCGTAAATTTTGCGCGTATCATCGCCAAAAATACAAAATTCGCTATTTTCGCTTGTGGCATAAATTTCAAATCCGCTTGGAATTTGCGTAACTTTATCAGAATGACTCATCCAAACGACGCTAGAAGGGATATCTTTTAATAAACCGCACTCTTTTTTGATTAAAATTCGCGCTTTGCCATACTCTTTTTCTTTTGCTGGGACGACTTCGCCGCCAAATTTGTGCGCGATTAGTTGCATGCCGTAGCAAATGCCTAAAACAGGCACTCCAAGCGAGAAAACTCCCTCATCGCAAAAATATGCGTCTTTTGCATATACACTAGCTGGTCCGCCACTTAAAATGATACCTTTTGGCGATTTTGCCTTGATTGTTTCTAAATTTGCATTAAAAGGCAAAAGCTCAGCATAGACGCCTTGTTCGCGAAGTCTACGCGCGATTAATTGCGTGTATTGTGAGCCAAAATCTAATATTATAATATCAGCTGTTTGCATAAATTTATCCTTTTGTTTGAATTTTTGTTTGATTATCATCAACATACACAGGCGGACCTTTGTATCCGCAACCTACAACGAAAATTAATATAAGAAGTGATAAAATCCCGCCACGGAAAAAATCATGAAAAGTAGTAAAGAAATTATCGAAATAATTCAAAATGATCCTTTATACCAAGAGGTGACTCAACTTCAAGCTCTAATCGAAATTTTGCCGAGCAAATTTCGCGATTTAATCGCTTTTGCTTATCGCAAAGAAGACGATTTGCTAATTGCTTGCAAACACAACGCAGGGCTTTTGGAGCTAAGGCAGGATAATAATATAAAACTAATAAAAAATGCTTTAAATTTATTCTGTTCTTATGATAAAAGTTCAAATTTAAATTTGATTAAAGATATAAAAATTTTTGTATCAAAAAAATATCTTGCAAAATTAATCCGCCAACGCGAAGAAGCTATAAATTTGGCGCAAATTAAAGAGATGAAATGCGCTTTAAAAAGAGAATTAGCCAACAAAAAATGCGATGGAAATTTTAAAATAAATATAAAAGACGACGCATTGAATGCAATTTTTGTGCAAATTCGGGAGAAATTGATTGCTTTTAGATGATATTAAATCCGTGCCGACGTTGCCTGGGGTTTATGAATATTTCGATAAAAATGGGCGTTTGTTATATGTTGGAAAGGCTAAAAATTTAAAAAATCGTATCAAAAGTTACTTTGCTTTTACGCCAACTCTTGCGCCAAATCCAAAAAATTCACTCCGCATTCAAAAGATGATAAGCGAGGCGGTGCATTTAGAATTTATCACCACAAACAGCGAAGGTGACGCGCTGATTTTGGAAAATTCATTCATAAAACAGCTTCATCCAAAATATAATATTTTGCTAAGAGATGACAAGACTTATCCATATATATATGTTGATTTAAATGATAAATTTCCGCGTTTTGAGCTGACACGAAAAGTGATAAAAGGGGCAAAAATTCGCTATTTTGGTCCATATTTTCGTGGTGGAAAAGAGATATTAAATTTAATCTATTCAAACTACCAGCTCGCGCAAAAAAAGAGCTGTTTAAACGGCAAAAAAGCCTGTATTTTCTACCAAATCGGGCGTTGTAAAGCGCCTTGTGAGGGTAAAATTTCATCTCGAGATTATGCAAAAATAGTTTCAGATGCGATAATGGCTATTAAAAATCCGCAAATTTTAATCCCAAAATTAAGCGCAAAAATGCAAAATTTAGCAATGAATGAAAACTATGAAGAAGCGGCTAAAATTCGCGATGAAATCACGCTAATTCGCGAGTTAAATTTAAATATTGAAGTGGATTTAGCGCGTTTAGAAAATTTTGAAGTCGTTGCGATTGTGGCGCAAAATTCGCTTATTGCGGCTGTTCGTTTTAGCATAAAAGATGGCAAAATTAGCGCTGGTGATGTGAAAATTTCGCGTATGAGTGGCGATTTTGGAGATTTAGCGCAGAGTGGCGAAATTTGCGATATTTATAAGCAATTTTTGCTAAATAATTTTATGGGCGAAATTTGCGATATAAATAAAATTTATGTTTATGAAAAATTTACTGATATTGATGAGGTAGCTAAAATTTTAAGCCAAAAATATGGCAAAAAGATTGAAATTATTGCGCCAAAAACTGGTGATAAACGCAATATTTGCGATATTGCTTATCAAAACGGCGAAATTTCTATCAAAAAATACAAAAATGTCGAAAAATTTGACATTTTGCGCGAGATAAAAGAGTATTTTAAGCTAGAAAATTTACCTATAAATATCGAGGGATTTGACAATTCACAACTCTTTGGAAGTGCGATTGTAGGGGCGATGGTGAGCTATAATGAGAATGGATTTAACAAAAATAACTATAGACATTTTCATTTGCAATCACCTGATGATTACGGGCAGATGAAACAAATGCTAAGCGAACGCGTTAAGCGATTTGATAAGCTTTCTCCGCCTGATTTATGGGTGATTGATGGCGGGAAAGCGCTGTTTGATTTGGCAAATTTGATTGTGCAAAGCAGTGGCGCAAATATCGATATAATTGCGATTGCAAAAGAAAAAATAGACGCAAAAGCGCATCGCGCAAAAGGTGGAGCAAAGGATAAAATTTATACTAAATTTGGTGAGTTTTTGCTTCCACAAAATGATAAGAAGTTGCAATTTATACAAAAAATTCGTGATGAAGCGCATAGATTTGTTATTGCTTTTCATCAAAATGTTCGCAAAAAGCGCGATTTGCAAAGCTCAAAGTTGCGAAATTTGGGTGTTAGCGAGGGCTCAATTGCTAAACTTATTAGCTATTTTGGCACGTTTGATGAGATTTATAAAAGCGATTATGAAACTATCGCAAAAATCACAAATACAAAGGTTGCGGATAAATTATTTTTTAACAAAAAATCAACAAAATAAAGATTTGCTTAATAATATCTTTGTTAGAATTGCGGAATTTAAAATTTTTGAGGGCACAAATGGTATTATATGATACAAATTTCGAGCTTTTGGGTATTTCGCAAGCAACTTTAGAGCTTTTTGGATATTCTAGCTTTGGCGCGTTTTGTGCCATTTATAGCGATATTTCGCAAATAATTATCGAAAAAGACGGATTTTTTAGATCAGAATCAAATTTTATTAAAGATCTAATCTCTACAAAAAATAAGTTTGTAAACGCGCTTATTCGCAAGTCAAATGGCGATATAATTGATGTTAAAGTCACTTTAAGTCCTGTTTTTACAAATAATGGGAATGTGAGTTTTTATGAGGTTGATTTTGTTTCGACTTCATCTTTAAAATATAATCTTTTTGAGATAAATTTAAGTCCAAATGAAGATAAAAAGAGTTCTTTGCCAAATTTGTTTTTAAGTGAATACAAACGTCTATTAAAAGCGCGAGGGACATTGGAAAATCTGCCATTTGAAAATAAACAATCAAAAAGTGTGGCAAATTTAGGATTTATTGATGAGAAATTATTATATGAAATTTCAGAAAGGCTTGATATAAATGTTAATGAGTTAAATGGTATGGTTTTAAACTTGATTTTGGAGTCCAAGAGAGTTAATCATGAATTTCGCGAAGTATTATTGACAAATAATAAAGCACGTATTAATGAGATAACGAATCTTTTACTTGATCCTGTTAATGTTTTAGGTATTAAACCATTGAAAAAGATTTTAGAAGAGTTAGTTGATTCAGATAGTGATGAAATTTCGTCTAAATTTGAAATTTATGAGAATATGTTAGAAAATCTTAATAAAATTGTTGCGAAAGGGAGTATGCAATGAAACTAAATACGTCAAATATTTTGAGGTTGATTAGTACATTACCGCTAATCATTATTTTCGTCTTTGCAAGTTTTTACTTGTTTAAGTCGTATCAAAACTATGTTTCGGCTAGTACATTGGGTAACAAAATTAGTGATGTTGCCGAAGTCACGAAGCTGATGGAGGCTTTCAACCAAGAAAGAGGTCTTAGCTCTATTTATCTTGGAAGTAATAGAAGTATCGGTGCTGGTAATATGATTAATGATTCGCGTTCTGCAACCGATAAGGCGATTAAAGATTTTAATGACTATGTTGGTTTTGTTCAAAATGGACGCAATTTTATGGATGTTTTTACTGGGAAGCACGAACTTTCACAAGATATTGTTGATATTGCAAAAATGACTGATAATTTAGGAACCATCAGATCAGCGATTGATAGAAGTGAAAAGACATTTGATACGCTATATTTAGATTATTATTCTAAATTTGACGACGCTTTTCTTAGGGAGATAGATGATATTAAAAATTATACAACTACACCCGAACTTGCGATTTTGTCAACATATTTAGCGCACGCGTTTAATACTTATGTTGGCACGATTGAAAAACGCGATTACATTGTAAATTTCTTAGTTTCAAATACACCTCTTAATTCAAATTCTATAAAACTCTGGTTGAGATTAAACAAAAAAGCAACTGATACTAGCTATGAGGGACTTTTAAATAACAGCTTGAAAGAGAAAATTAACTCGACATTGAGAAATTTTGAAAATGAAAATAAACTTTTTGCTGCCAGACAGATAGATAGTGAGCTCTTTAATCAAGCTTTAAGTGGTTCTTATACAACTTCTTTTTCCGAATGGTTTACTACTATTAGCGAAAAAGCATCTGTTTATCATCATGGTGGAAAAGACGGTAAAGAGGCAGTTGGTGTGGTTGATGATCTAGAAGATGAACTTCTAAAAAAAGCATCAGAATATAAAGCCGCAATTTTGTCAAATCTTGTTATCGCTATTTTGCTATGGGTATTTGCGGTTATATTCTTCTTTATATCATTAAAAATTATTCGTGCTTTCAAATCAAATATGAAAGAATTGGATGGAATTTTAAATAGAATTGCTAAAATTTCAAATCAAGATGAAAATATTGATATTTCTACTGCGCAAGGTCTTACGAAAGCATACAGCTTGATTCAAGATGCTATTGATGTTATTGCACTACAAAGAGCTGTTGCAGAAGATGCAAATAAAGCAAAATCGATATTCTTGGCGAATATGTCTCACGAAATCAGAACGCCTTTAAATGGTATTATTGGCTTTACAGAACTTCTTAAAAATACAGATTTGGACGAAGAAAAACGCGATTATGTTGATACGATTGAAAAAAGTTCTGAGAGCTTGTTGACGATTATCAACAATATTCTTGATGTTTCTAAAATCGAAAGCAATAAGATTGAAATTGAAGATATTTTATTTGATCCTATTAGCGAATTTGAAAGTGCTGTTGATGTTTATGTTGCAAAAGCTAGCGAAAAAGGCATTGATTTATTGTTATATATAGATCCTACATTACAACACCATTTATATGGTGACATTACAAAAATTAAAGAAATTTTGATTAACTTAATGTCTAATGCGGTTAAATTTACACCTGAACAAGGAAAAATTATCGTCAATATTAAACGTCTAAAATCTAATCGTGATGATGAAGCGACTGTAAGTTTTAGTGTTGAAGATACTGGTATCGGTATTTCAGAAGATAAAGTTGCGAATGTATTTAATGCCTTCTCGCAAGCTGATTCTACTATTACTAGAAAATATGGCGGAACAGGTCTTGGACTTACAATTTCATCTAAATATGTATCTATGATGGGTGGAAAACTTGATTTAACATCAGTTGAAGGCAAGGGAACTAAATTCTTCTTTACTCTATCATTTAAAGAGACAAAGAAAACAGATGCAGATAGTATGTATAACAGCATTAAGGGGCTAAGAGTTGCTATTCTTTCAGATGATAAAAACGATCTATATAATGTTTATGCGAAATCATATTTTGATAGTATGGGTGGACATGCAGATATTATTGAAAATGCGATAAATATCAATCCAAATTCGTTTGATGTTGTGCTTGTAAGATTAGAAAACTACTCTATGTATGATAAAAGTTTGCATTTACCAGTTGTTGTGAGTGCTAGACCAAAAGAGTTGCAAGTATTAAACATAAAAGATGAAAATGTATTTACCGCTTCGGAGCCAATCAATATAACAAGAACTCTTAAATTTGTTGATAAAGTTATAAATGCAAATAAAAATCGCCAGATGAGTTCT
>CAUUFG010000066.1:0-8271 GCA_963544335.1 uncultured Campylobacter sp. | reverse complement strand
TAGAAAAAGCTTGGCGCACGCCTAGAATGTAGATTTTTGGCACAAATTTGCCAAATTTATTCCACGCATTTTGTTGGTATTAAATATCAAAAACGCGTAAATATTAAATGCGATTAAATTTTCGCGCAAAAACAGCTTAAATTTATCCAAAAATTGGTTTAAATTTGCGTCGATTTTTTATAAAGCAAGTCAATTTGCAAGTGAATTTTTGACACGATTTTTGCCGATTTCGTGCGTAAATTTGATAAATTTTGCGCTAAAATACGCGATTTTAAAGGAAATTTGATGAATTTTGAGTTTTTAAAGCGCGAAAATTGCTCGGATTTAGTGCTATTTTTTAGTGGATTTGCCTGCTCTCCGACTATATTTTCGCACATCGCGATGCCAAAAAACAGCGACTTTTGCTTTTGCTATGATTATGCGAGTTTGAGCGATGATTTTACGGATAAATTCAAGCCGTATGATAGCGTAAAAATAGTGGCGTTTTCGCTTGGTGTGGCGGTTGCAAATAGCCTAAATTTGGAGCGTAAATGCATTTTTGCTACGGCGATTAATGGCACAAATTTGGGGATTTCGCGCGCGAGTGGGATTCATCCTGCGATCTTTTTGCGAACGATAAAAAGCTTTGATATTTTTAAATTTTACGAAAAAATGGGGCTGAAATTTGACGTAAATTTGGGCGAATTTACGAGTAAAATTTTAATACACAATACAAATATCAGTGCGCAAAATTTAAGTGAAAATGGGCACGAAATAGATGAAAATTTTGCGCAAAAATTAGATAAAAACACGCAAAATATTGGCAAAAACAGCGTAAATTTCACCGATTTTTTACCAAAAACTTGCGAAAATTTACATCAAATTTTAAACAAAAAATGTGTCGTTGAACTTACAAATTTATTCAAAACCCTTACGCAAGAAAGCCCACAAAATCGCACTTGGCAACGTGTTATTGTAAGTAAAAATGACGAGATTTTTCCAGCTAGGGCGAGTGAGAGTTTTTGCCCTAGCACGCAAATTTTACACGTTGATAAAAATCATTTTATTTTTGATGAGATTAAAAGTTGGGATGAGCTTTGCTAAACGTTGATAATTTTCTTAAAAATGCGAAAATTTACCAACAAAATACGCCAGTTCAGGCGAAAATGCGCGAAATTTTACTAAATATTTTACAAAATATTGGACGAAAACAATTTGATTTTGTCTTTGAATTTGGTGCGCATTTAGATGAATTTGGCGCTTTGGTGCGAAAAAATATTGAGTTTAATCATTTTTTAAGTAGCGATATTTTTGATTATGGTTTGCGTTTTGACAATGCAAAAATTAGCTCGAAAATTATCGATATGAATGCTTTTAAGCCCGATTTTAGCGCAGATTTGATTATATCAAACGCTTGTTTGCAATGGCTTGATGCACGTGAGATTTTGCCAAAACTTCATAAAAGTTTGCGACGCGATGGTGTTTTGCTTTTTTCGACTTTTGGTGAGCGAAATTTTTGGCAGGTGCGCGAACTTTTGGGCGTTGGACTAGACTATTTTAGTGCAGATGAGCTAAGAAAAATCGCGCTAAAAAGCGGATTTGAGATTTTTTGGCTTAGCGAAGATGAAATTACGCTTAAATTTAGTTGCGCAATCAAGCTTTTCAAACACATAAAGTCAACTGGCGCAAATGCTTTTAAAGCTCCATTTTTAGGCAGATCTACACTACAAAAATGTGCACAAATTTATAAAAATTCACTCACATATCACCCGATTTTTGTGGCATTGATTAAACGTTAAAATTGATGAAAATTTGTAACATATCTTGTGTAAAATTTAAATATAAAGAAATTTGTAGTGCAAATTTTAAGTTGATTTTTACGTTTTAACTCATAATTACTAATTATAGGCAAAATTATTATAAAAATTATACGATTTAAAATACACAAAATTATACGATAATGTATGAAAATATAGATATATAATCAAATTTAAAGAAGAAATTTAGAAAATTTTTACGAGGCATAAAAGTCACCAAGATAGCAAATTTAATCCAAATTTTTAGAATTTTAAATTCTTAAAAAGCAAGAAAGCAGGCAAATTTAGCGACTAAGATGAACTAATTTTAAACTAAATACGCAAGCCAAAAAAGAGATAAGAGATAAAGGAAACAAAATTTCTCTATGCTAAAGCATGATGATAAGCCTAGTAAAAAAAGTGAGTTAAGACCGATATTATTTGAGTTTGATCAGGGTACAAATATTTAGATTATTAAAAAATTATGATGGGCTGATTGATTATGTGACTTTAGTTGATAGATAAATATTTAAATTTAAAGGAGTTTAAATTTTAAGAAATACTACACAAAAAGGTTAAAATTTGGTTTGAATTTGTTTTAAATGAATTGTTTGCAAAGTGGGCACAACGGTGGGCTAATTTGTAGATGTCTGTTTTATGTGGCTTAAATGCCTTGAAAAAGCGATGATTTGTTTTTTAAATTAAAAATCATCCTGAGATTTAAATATTTCTAGCCAAATTTGAACGCCAATTATTACACGGCACAATCAAATTTCTAGCCAAATTTAATCTTGAATTCTTGCTTAACTTCGGTTTTTTGGTTTAAATTTCACAAAAAGCTTTTATTTTTGCGTTGTAAATTTTCAAAAAATGTTTGTTTTTGGCTTGAAGTTTGTTGGGTTGGGCTTTGTTTGCTTTATTTAAATTTTGCTTCGCTTTGGCTAATTTTGTCATCGTTGGCTTAAGCTTGGTTTTTTAAAATTTATTTGTAGCATCGGTTAGCTTCGATTTTATTTCATTTTTATTAATTTTGCTTGCCAGGTTTATCTCGCTTTTTGCGCTAAATTTGCCTTACGTTTTATAATTAAATTGCAAATCTAAGATTTAACTTAAGCTTTTTAACACAAATTTTATATTCATCCATCGCGCAACTGCTCATTGAAATTTTATCTATACAATCCCACAATCTCATCTAAAAATACCAAAAATTTACCCCATTTTGCGCATTAAAATAATCTATTTAAAAAAACACAGCCTAATTTCAATCTGGCGGACGATAGCCAACTTTCGCGCTGGGTTTTTTGCGCTTCGTGTTTAAATTCTCGCCGGAATTTGCCTCGCTACCGCCCAAATTTTCATCAGAAATTTCACGCAAATTTGTCATATTCTCGGCTAAATTCTTGCGCATTTTCTTTGCATTTTTGCGCCTGTTTTCAAGCTCCACTGCATCTTGTAAGGCATCTTCACCATCAAATTTCGTCCCATCTAAAAAACGCGAATTATCATCAAACTGCCTCGTTTTTATCCCCCAAATAAGCCCCAAAAGCGTAATAAAACCAAGCATCAGCGACACGCCAATCATCATCGCAATCGTTGCATTCATCATCTATCCTTTAAATTTCATTTTGATTCGTAGCGAATTTAGCACCACGATTATTGAACTAGCACTCATCGCCAACGCCGCAAAAAGCGGGATAATCGCCCCAATCATCGCAACCGGAACAAAAATCGCATTATAAACTAGCGAAAAGCCCAAATTTTGCTTAATATGTAGCAAGGTTTGACGCGAAATTTTCACCGCATTTAAAAGCCCATGCAAATCATCATCAAGCAACACAACATCGCTTTTACCTAGACTAACATCAGCTCCATGTCCCATGGCAACGCCCACATTTGCGCACTTTAACGCGATCGCATCGTTAATTCCATCGCCGACCATTACGACATTTTTGCCATTTTTTATCAAATTTTGCACGAAATTTGCCTTTTCATCAGGCAACATCTGTGCATAAAAATGCTCGATTTTAAGCTCTTTTGCGATCGCGCTTACCACGTCTAAATTATCGCCACTTAACAAAAATATCTCAAATTTCATCGATTTTAGCGCATCGATAATCTGCCCAGCCTCCGCGCGGATCTCATCTTCTAGCTCAAATAGAGCGCAAATCCCGCTCTCATCGGCAAAAAAATAGTTTGTCTTTTGCGTTTTTGGCGAAGTAAAGCCAATTTCGCTCATAAATTTCGCGCTCCCGCCATAAAATTTGCGCCCATTAAATTCCGCGCTAATTCCCCTAGCTTGGATATTTTTTACATTTTGCAAAATCAAATTTGAGCTAAAAATATCTAAATTTACACCAAATTTTAAATCATAAAACTCCATCACGGCACGCGATACAATATGCCCTGAAGCTCGCAATAAAGCCATTAGCACAATCTCATCAAACTCTTTGAAATTGACAAAATTTACAACCCTTAAGCGTGATTTTGTAAGCGTCCCAGTTTTATCAAAAACCACCACTTTACACTTAGCAAGCGACTCGATTATACGCGCTTCCTTGAAAATCACTCTCTTTTTTAGCCCGATACCAAGCCCTACAATACTAGCTGTAGGCGTAGCAAGCCCTAGCGCGCACGGACACGCAATCACAACAACGCAAACACAAGCCACAAGCGCACTTTGAAAATCCGCTTTAATAAACCAAAACGCAAAAGTAGCCACCGCCAAAGCCAAAATTACAAGCGAAAATTGGCCAGAAATTTCGTTTGCGATTTTTTCTATTTTGGGTTTATTTAGCGTCGCATTTTCAAGCAAATTTATAATCTTATTTAAAAAAGAATTTTCAAAATCACTCCCAGCGCGATATAAAATTTGCCCATCTATGCAAGTCGCGCCAGAGCTGATTTTATCGCCTTTAGCGCAAAAAACAGGCGCGCTTTCGCCGCTAATTTCAGAGTAGTCAAAACTCCCCTCGCCACTAATTATCTCACCATCAATTAGCGTTTTTGCGCCAGGTTTAATCAAAATTTCATCATCTACTAAAATTTCGCGCGGATTTAAAAAAACACTCTTTCCATTACGCAAAATTTCAACATCATTTAGTACGAAATTTGAGAGGCTATCAAGCGTATCGGCGGCACGTTTTTTCGTGATGGCCTCTAAATATTTGCCGATAAATATAAAAGTGATTATCATGCAAACAGACTCAAAATATGTCTCGCCACGCCTAGAAAACATCACAAAAACAGAGTAAAAATATGTCAAAGACGCCCCAGCGCAAACTAGCAAGTCCATATTCGCCACGCGCGATTTTATCGCATTAAATGCGCCTTTGAAAAACTCACTCCCCGTGTAAAAAAGCACGGGCGTAGCCAAAATAAATTCCGCAAAGTGCAAAATATCCTTTGTTTTAGCATCAATCCCAGTGTAATACCCACTATAAAGCGCGACCGCAATCCACATGATATTCATCGTCGCAAATAGCCCAACAAGCAATTTCATATAAAATTTGTGCCGTTTTGCGGTATTTTGCACTTCGCTTCTAGTAGCATCATAAGGCAAAGCGTTATAGCCTATTGAGCCAATCAGTGTAAAAATTTGCGATAGAGAAATTTGCGTCTCATCCCAGACGATACGCGCTTTATTTGTTGTGCCATTGATAGCGACTTCTAAAATCCCTTCCGCGCGAGATAGCACCTTTTCATTTAGCCACACGCAAGCAGAGCAGTGAATATTCTCAATCACAATGTAAATTTCTCTAAAACCATCGCTAGTATTTTTGACATAATTTTTATAAATTGCATCGCAATTTTGCGGGATCTCTTGCATGTTGGCAGGATTTAAAGTAGTCGCGCCAAGCTTATCATAAAACGCGTCCAAACCGCTACCGCGCAACAAATTATAGACTTGCTTACAGCCATTACAGCAAAATTTATGCCCGTTATCATCTATTAATTGCGTCTCATCAAATTTCAAACCGCAGTGTTCGCATTTAAATTTCATAGTTTTCCTAAATTTCATCAAATTTCTCAGATTTTAGCGAATTTCGCCCTAATTTTTTTTTAATTGACATGAAAGCTAAATTTAACTAATATACGCGACTTTCAAATTTTTATTAACTGCAATTTTCTTAAAGAGGACAGATGGAAAATACAAATCAAAATAGCACAAAAAAGGTGCATGCAAAAACTCACGTCCCAGTTGATGGGTATAAAATCGAAGAGCTTAGGGCAATGGAGCTAGATGAGCTTGTAAAAATAGCTTTGGATTTAGGTATAGAAAACCCGCGCGAATTTCGTCGCCAAGATCTTGTTTTTGAAATTTTAAAAGCGCAAACAAACCAAGGCGGATATATTTTATTTACCGGAATTTTAGAGATTATGAGCGAAGGATATGGCTTTTTACGCGGAATCGATGGAAATTTTAGTGACAGCATAAATGACGCTTATGTAAGTCTAAGCCAAATTCGCAAATTCGCTCTCCGCGTTGGCGATATCGTCACAGGACAGGTGCGCGAACCAAAAGATCAAGAAAAATACTACGCACTTTTAAAGATCGAGGCGGTAAATTATCGCTCAATCGCAGAAGTTAAAGATCGTCCATTATTTGAAAATTTAACTCCGCTATTCCCGCGCGAAAAAATTCGCTTTGAGTATGATCCGACAAAGCTTACAGGGCGTGTTGTTGATCTTTTTACCCCGATTGGCAAAGGACAGCGCGGCTTAATCGTAGCTCCGCCACGTAGCGGTAAAACCGAGCTTATGAAAGAGTTGGCGCACGGAATTTCACAAAATCACCCTGAAATAGATCTTTTGGTGTTGCTTGTTGATGAGCGTCCAGAAGAGGTCACAGATATGCAACGCTCTGTAAAAGGTGAGGTTTTTAGCTCTACTTTTGATCAGCCAGCTTATAATCACGTCCGCGTAGCAGAATTGGTAATCGAAAAGGCAAAACGCGCGGTCGAAATGGGAAAAGATGTTGTGATTTTATTAGATAGCATTACGCGACTTGCACGAGCTTATAACACCGTCACGCCAAGTAGTGGCAAAGTGCTAAGTGGTGGCGTTGATGCAAACGCTTTGCATAAACCAAAACGCTTCTTTGGTGCAGCGCGAAATATCGAAAATGGCGGATCGCTCACAATCATCGCAACCGCGTTAATTGATACAGGATCACGTATGGATGAGGTAATTTTTGAAGAGTTCAAAGGCACAGGCAACAGCGAAATCGTGCTAGATAGAAACATATCTGATCGCCGAATTTACCCTGCGATTAATATCTTAAAATCAGGCACAAGAAAAGAAGAGCTCCTACAAAAACCTGATAATCTACAAAAAATTTGGATAATCCGCTCAGCGATGTCAAATTTAGGCGACGTTGAAGCACTTAAATTTTTATATTCAAAGATGTTAAAAACAAAAGACAACGAAGAGCTTTTGGCGATAATGAACGAGTAAAACGAGTAAAATTAAATAAAAAAAGGATAAAAAATGAAAAAATTTGTAGTGATTTTGATGTTTTTTGGTATTTTAAGTTTAGCCTTTAGCGAACAAAATAGCGCGAAAAATACGGGAAATTCTGAAAAAAATGATCCAAAAACAGCGCAAAATCACAGCGCAAAATCACAAAATAACGCGCAAATTTCTTCAAAAAATTTAGACAAAAACGCAACAAATCAAGATGAAATCTCAAACGACGAATCGCAATTTAAGTTACAAAAATGTAAAAATTTAGACAAATTTATAGTCGTTTATGGCTCATCTCAAATGCAGATCATGCCCGATTTTGCAGTAGTTACATTTAGTATAAAATCAGAAGCAATCACCCAGCAAGACGCACTAAATGCGCTCTCAAATTTGGGTGAAAAGATAGATAATTTTTTAAACACAAACGCAATTTTGGGCGCAAATCGTGAACTACTAAGCAGCGGGGTTGATATGAGCAAGGAAGGCGGACTTCTTTCAAAAACAACATACATTGGTTATCGCTACTACAAAGTAAAAATCGTAAATTTAAAATCATACGCGCAGTTTGTAAGCGATCTAGTGGCTATCGGCGGGATTGGTGATTTAACAATTAAATTTGATGATTCTAAAATTTTAGAGCACAAAAGAGCACTCAAAAATGCAGCGATCAAAAACGCCCTTACAAAAGCGCAAGATTTTACATCTGTGGCGCAAACTTCGCCTTGTGAGGTTATTGAGATTGAAGAGCTTAGCGATAAAGAAAATTTGCGCGAACTTAGCGAAAAAGATATAAAATCAGCAATGATAAGCTCGGGACCATTCACCATAGAAACAAATGTAAAAGTAAAATTTGGATTAAATTAATGCAAACTCTCGCACTAAAATATCGTCCGCGCAAATTTGATGAATTAATCGGACAAGAGACAATCTCTAAATCTCTTTGCAATGCCCTAAATAGCGGTAGATTAGGACACGCTTATTTATTTAGCGGTTTGCGCGGAAGCGGAAAAACATCAACAGCTAGAATTTTTGC
>CAUUFG010000065.1:0-8445 GCA_963544335.1 uncultured Campylobacter sp. | reverse complement strand
CTTGGGTTAAAATTTGCTGGAAATTTGGCGTTTTCGCCTAAAATTCTGCTTAAAAATACACCCTCTCTAATGCCGACGCCACTTGTGAAAATTCGCTTTGCACCCGTAAATTGCGCCACTTGCAAAAATATCATCGCGCCTTGGCGGATTGTGTCAAATCGCTCTTTTTTGATATCAAATTTTTCCAATTCATTTGGATTTGCGTTTTGGATTTTTGCTATAAATTCGCGAAAGTCATCAAATTTGTAGGAAAAATTGTGCAAAATTTTGAGCGGATACTCCGTTTTTTTCATAATTGCGCTAGAAATTGCACGCAAACTCCCGCCGATTGTGACTAAATTTTGGCTTTGAAATCCGGCTGGAATTTCGCCGATGGCTTCGCGCACAAACTGCGCGCAACCGCTTAGATCGCGCCTATCAAAAAATAGCTCTTTTAAGCGCACTGTGCCTAAATTTAGCGAAATTTGATCTATTATTTTGCCATTTTTTATCTTTGTTAGTTCGGTTGAGCCACCGCCAATATCGATCGTGCAAAACTCATCTAATGGCGCGATTAGATTATTTACCGCCAATGCGCCATATTTTGCCTCGTCTTCGCCTGTGATTTTACGCAAATTTAGACCTAATTCGCGCCTGATTTTTGATATAAATTCGTTGGCGTTTGGTGCGTCGCGCAAAGCTGATGTGCCGATACATAAAACGCGTGAAATTTTTTGATCGCTAATGATTTTTTTAAAATCGCTAAATGCTAAAAAACACTTATCCATTGCGCTTTTTGTTAGCATTCCGCCGTTTTCATATGCGCCTTCGCCGAGCCTTATTTTTACTTTATATTCGCCAGCGACGTAAAATCCAAGCCTGCTAGTGCGCTCGAAAATCGCCAAACGAACAGAGTTTGAGCCTAAATCTATAACGGCTACTTTTTTTGACATTTTATTCCTTTATTTTTAGGCACACTGATGAAATTACGCCTTTTGCGCCATCTGTGCGGTTTTTGATAGAGATTGTAGCACCCAAAGCAGCAGCGGCATTTTTGGCTAAAAACAGCCCAAGCCCCGCGCCACCTTTGTTGCCGATACGTTTAAAAGGCGCAAAAAGATCAATATTTTCATCAATTTCATCGCCCAAATTTGAAATTTCTACGATAAATTCGTCATCTTTTACACATGATGAGATTGAAATTTCGCTGTTTTCTAACGCAAATTTGATTGCGTTTTGTGTGAAATTTTGGATTATATGCGTAAAAAGTAGTGGCTGTATTTTTAAATTTAGAGACACTGGGGTCAAATTTAGCGAAATATCTTTACCTTTTGCTTTAGCTAAAATTTTAAAATTTGTGCCGAGTTTGCCGATGTAGTCGATGATATCGATGTATTTTGCATCTTCGAATTGATCGCCTTCTTGCCGTCCGATCTCTAGCACAGAGCTAATCATTTTATTCATATTATCGATGCTTGTGATGTTTTGGTTTATTGTTTCTATATATTTTTCGCTATCGCGCGGTTTTAATAGCGTGACTTCGTTTTTTGTTTTCATTACGGCAAGCGGTGTTTTTAACTCGTGCGCGATGCCGATAAATAGCTCTTTTTGGTAGAGTGCGAATGTTTGAATTCGCTCAATTAGGCGATTTACGTTTTTGATAAGCGGTGAAAATTCGGGCGCGATGTTGTTCGTGTCTAGCGGTTTTAAGACTTTTTCGTCGATCGCGCTAATTTTTTGGCTAATTCCGCGGAGTGGGCTTAACAAAATTCGTGATAAAAATAGTGCAAAAAACGAGATTAAAAAAATCATTGTTGCATTTAGTGCGACGATATCTAGTAAAATTTGCTTGATTAATTCGCTATAAATTGTGGTTTTTGTTTTGAGCGCGATTACCTTTTTGCCAAGCGGGTAGAGTAGGGTCAAATATGTGTTGTTTTCGTCGTCTGATTTGATAAATTTGGGCTTGTCTATGCTGTTTTGTTGCGCGTATGAAATCTCGATTTGATTTGAGCCATCTTGCGCGCTTTGGGCGATTATTTCATCTAAATTTGAGTAATTTAATTCGTTTGCTTTTGATACTAAAATTTGAGCCGGACCTTCAAAAATGGTGATTCTAACATAGTGATAAAGCAGTGCTGAAAATATTAAAATTAGCATCGTAGAAGCCGATGCTAACTCCAAGGCGTATTTAGCCCTTAGGCTTTTTTGGGGAAACAAAATCTATATCCACGACGACGAACAGTTTCGATTGTAGAGATATTTAGTGGTTTATCCATTTTTTGGCGAATTTGATTGATTGCTACTTCAATTACATTTGGTGTTACTAGCTCAGGCTCTTCCCAAATGGCGTCTAAGAGCTGTTCCTTGCTGACGATTTGATCTGAATGGCGCGCAAGATGCGTTAGCACTTCAAATGGTTTTCCTTTTAGTTCAACCTCTTTGCCACGATAGATGATTTTTTCTTCATCTGGATCGATTGTTAGCTCGTCAATTTTGATGATATTTGTCCCACCAAATCGCAATCTAGCCTCTAATCTCGCGACCAAAACATCAAAATCAAATGGCTTTTTAATATAATCATCAGCCCCTGCTTGAAGCGATTTTATTTCGCTTTGCTTGTCGTCTTTTGCTGATATGATCACAACAGCGGTGTGCGGAGAACGTTGTTTTACTATATTTATCAAATCTATGCCATTGCCGTCTGGAAGCATCCAATCTGTCAAAACTAAATCATAGTTTCTTATACCTATATAATATTCAGCATCTTTAAAGCTTTCTGAGCTGTCTGTTTGGTAGCCAAATTCGGTCAATCCCTCGGCAATCGTCTTGTTTAAAGTAGCTTCATCTTCTACTATCAGTATTCTCATTCTATTTCCTTGAACTATGTAGATAAAAAAATTAGCGGATTTTATCACAATTTAAGGACAATTTCAAGTTAATTTAAACTTTTTTTTAAATTTTATTTTCGCGCCAACTAATGCGTTGTCGATAATGTGCGGTTTTGTAATTTTCATCGAAAATGAGTGTAGAGTGCAAAACTGCGCTTTAAATTTAGCTTCAAAAAAATCCAACGCATCTTCTACTTTATAAAATTTATGCTCATTAAAATCAGCTTGCAAAATTTCACAAATCACCGCATAATCTATAAACTCATCGGCTTTAAATTTCGCACTTACGCAAATTTCTTGCTCGTTTTCGCGCTCGTAATCTAAAAGCCCGATAATTGTGCGAAATTTGAGATTTTTAATAAAGACTTCTTTCATTCTTATACTTGCTTTTCTTGATGTAAAATGAGGCGTTTTATATTCGGAATATGCTTGTTAAAAATAATAAACGCTATGATTAAAATAGGCGTGTGAGACCCGATTGGCTCGATGTTTGGATAGATTATGAATGAAGCGATTAAAAGCGTGATTAATGCTAAAAGCGACGCAAGGCTTGAGATTTTAAATACTTTGGCGCAAATTCCCCAAACAATGAGCGCACAAAGTAAGGCTAGCGGTATAAAAATCGCCAAAACTCCAGCTCCCGTGGCGATTCCTTTTCCACCTTTAAAATTTAGATATGGGCTGTAGCAATGCCCAATCACCGCCATCACCGCCATACCCCATAAAACACTAGGCGCAAAGCCTAAAAATTGCGCTATTACTATCGGTAAAATGCCCTTTAAAGCATCGCTAATTAGCGTCGCTACGGCTAGCTTTTTTGCTAGTGATGGATTTTGCTCTTTTACCACGCGCAAGACGTTTGTCGCGCCTATACTATGGCTACCGGCTTCGTCTATTTTAACGTGCGCGAAAATTTTAGCCAAAACTAATCCGCACGGCACAGCAGCTATCAAATACGCAACAATAAGCGCGAGAATATCGGCGTCGGTTATGAAATTCCATATAATTTTTAAAAAACTCTCTTGCATATTTTTCCTTTCAAATTTAAAAAGTGGAGAATTGTATCAAAAACGCTCTAAATTTGCGCCAAATTCTTAAATTTATGCAAATTTTTGGTTGAAATTTGTGGTTATTATTTTGGTTAAATTTTATTATAAATCATCGCTAGTTTCGCTTCATAATCCTGTGTGAAATTTCGAGATTATAACAATTTTAAATCTATTCTAAATTTATTTTGTTATCATCACGCACATTTTTTATATATAAGGAGTTTAAGATGGCAGTAAAAATTACTGAAATTTGTATCGCTTGTGGTTCCTGTATTGATGAGTGCCCAGTTGGCGCTATTGTCGATGATGGCCAAAACCCAGAAGGTGAGGATAGATACTACGTTTATGCTAATAAATGTGTAGAGTGCGTAGGACACAATGACGCTCCAGCCTGTGCTAGCGCCTGTCCAACTGATGGGTGTATTGTGTGGAGTGAAGTGGTGGCAAATCAGCCTAGCAGAAGTGAAATTAGCGCAGATTTGCGCGATGATAATACGCCTGTATTTGCGTAAAAATTTGCGAAGTTTTGAATAAAATTAAGCCCTGCTTAGGGCTTAAACTAAATTTAACTTTTTTTCGATAGAATCCGCATTTTGAATTTTTGAACGGGAGAATAAAGTGGAACAAACTTTATCAATATTAAAGCCAGATGCCGTAAAAAAGGGCGTTATCGGTAAAATCGTAGATAGATTTGAGAGCAACGGATTAAGAGTTGCTGCGATGAAAAAACTGCAATTAAGCCAAGCAGAAGCTGGTAATTTTTACATTGTGCATAAAGATAGACCTTTTTATGGCGAATTGATTGAATTTATGACAAGCGGTCCAGTTGTCGCTATGGTATTAGAGGGTGAAAATGCAGTCGCTAAAAACCGCGAATTAATGGGCGCAACAGATCCTAAAAAGGCTGAAAAAGGCACTATTAGAGCGGATTTTGCCGAGAGCATTGATGCAAATGCTGTTCATGGAAGCGATAGCTTAGAAAATGCAAAAGTAGAGATTGCGTTTTTCTTTGCAAACAAAGAGATTTTGTAGGCTAGATTTTGAAAATTTCTTTTGATAAAATTAGTGCAACACCACTTAAATTTACTACAGAAAATGATAGTTTGAAATTTAGCGGATCTTTATCGCGCAAAGCGAGTGGTGAGGTTTTGCTTTCGGGTGCAATCATTGGCGGGCTTTCTCACTTTTGTGATAGTTGCGGTAGTGAAATTTTGTTGAACTTAGATGAAAAAATTGAACTAATTTTAAATAAGGGAATTTATAAAGACGACGAACATAAAGTTCTTGATGTTATCGAAATTTTTAGCGATGAGATAAATTTAGACGAGATTTTTATAAGTGAAATAGAAGCTTATAAAAGTGATTATTTCTACTGCGAAAAGTGCAGTAAATCTATGTAAAGGAGACAAAATGGCAGTTCCAAAAAGACGAGTAAGCCACACAAGGGCGGCTAAGAGAAGAACTCATTATAAGGTGGTTTTACCTATTCCAGTTAAAGATAAAGACGGAAGTTGGAAGATTCCGCACAGAGTAAATAAAACAACAGGTGAATACTAATAACTTAATCTCCGTAGCGATTGATGCTATGGGCGGTGATTTTGGTTGCGAACCTATTATTGCAGGGGTTTTGCAAGCGCTTGATGAGCGTGAATTTATTGCTGTTTTAGTTGGTGATGAAAACGAAATAAAACCGCGGATACCACAAAAATATTTGAAATTTATCAAATTTATTCATGCAAGCGAGGTCTTTACTATGGAAGAGCTCGCTACTGATGTGTTAAAACGCAAAGATACAAGCATTTATAAGGCTATTGATTTAGTAAAAAATGGCGAGTGTGACGCTGTTGTATCGGCTGGGCATAGCGGTGCTACGATGAGTTTGGCGACGCTTAGAGTGGGGCGATTAAAAGGTGTTTCGCGTCCGCCAATTGCTACTTTCATGCCGACTAGTGCTGGAAAATATGCTTTGCTTTTAGATGTTGGCGCAAATGTTGATTGTAAGCCAGAACATCTGTTTGAATTTGCTTTGATGGGTGAGGCTTATGCAGAAGAGATTATGGGTCTACAATCCCCTAAAATCGGGCTTTTGTCAAATGGCGAGGAGGATTGCAAAGGCAACGAGGTCACAAAAGAGACTTTTTCAATGTTAAAAGATAATCCAAATTTCAAAGGCAACATTGAGGGCAGTGGAATATTTGATGGCAGTTTTGATGTGATTGTGTGTGATGGATTTGTTGGCAATGTTGTATTAAAGGCCAGCGAGGGTGTCGCAACGGCTATAAATAGACTAATGAGAAAAGAGATTAAAAAGTCTCCCATCTCAATCCTTGGCGCGTTATTGATGAAAAAGTCTTTAAAAAGTGTAAAAAAGAGCACTAATTACGAAGAGTATGGCGGAGCTCCACTTTTGGGAATAAAGAGTTGCGTTATTATAAGCCATGGCAAATCTTCGCCAAAAGCTGTAAAAAATGCTATTTTTCAGGCATTGAAATTTTCAAATTCCAAAATAAATCAAATTATCGAAAGTAAAATCGAAAAATCCAAAGCAAAAGGATAAATTTATAATGAAAGCTTCCTTGATATCAATAGGTGCGCATGCTCCACAAAAAATCTTAACAAATTTTGACCTAGAAAAGATGGTTGAAACTAGCGACGAGTGGATCGTCAAACGAACTGGTATTAAGGAGCGCAGGATTGCTGCTGATAATGAATATACGAGTGATTTAGGTGCTCGTGCTGCGCAGATTGCTATTGAGCGCGCCAGGCTTGATAAAAGCGAAATTGATTGTATTATTTGCGGGACAATTACGCCTGATTATTTTTGCATGCCTTCTACGGCTTGCGTTATAGCGGATAAATTAGGGCTAAATTTAGGTGTGAGCGCATTTGATATGAGTGCTGCTTGTACTGGTTTTTTATACACTCTTTCTGTGGCAAAAAGTCTTGTAGAAAGTGGTGCTAAAAAGAATGTTTTAGTTGTTTGCGCAGAAAAGCTAAGTTATATTGTTGATTGGAGTGATCGTTCTACTTGTGTTTTATTTGGCGATGGTGGTGGGGCTGTTATTATTTCGGCGCGTGATGAAAATGAGATTATTGATACGCATATCGCAAGTGATGGTCGCATGGGTGATCTGCTTTATACCCCAGGTTTTGCCGGGGTTAATCCCGCCTCAAAAGAGGGCATTGATAAGAGACTAAATTTTGTCTCTATGAAAGGCAATGAGGTTTTTAAAGTAGCTGTTAACACCCTTACGAATGATGTTGTTGAGATTCTGAAAAAAAACGAAATCACTCCTGAAAAGATAGACCTTTTTATACCGCATCAAGCAAATTTACGCATTATAAAATCGGTTCAAGAAAGACTAAATTTCAGCGACGATCAGTGCGTTATAACTGTGAATAAATTTGGCAATACCAGCTCAGCTTCAATACCGATGGCCATGAATGATGCGTATGAGAGTGGCAGATTAAAAAAGGGCTCTCTTGTGCTTCTTGACGCCTTTGGTGGCGGTTTTACTTGGGGTTCTGCTCTACTTAAATTTGGTGGCGAAAATTTTAGTAGGTAAAACTACTTTTATTCGCTTTAATAGTTGTTGAAAATTTCTTTATTTTTTAAAATGATTTTAAAGATTTTTCAACACTGTTAAATTTTGCTAATTTCAAATTTTTATTTTGTTGATAAATTTTATAAACCCAAATACGCCTCTATTTCATAAATTATAAGTTTAATCGTGCTCGTATTTTTATATAAAATGTACCAAATTTTCAAATCCAACGCGCAAAAATCATAAAAATACAAAAGCGATAAGGTGGCGGATTATCAATTTACGCAGATTATAAAATTTATAATTTCTAGCTGTTATATACTGTAAAAATAAGATTTTAAGAAAAACACAATAAAAATGGCTCAACGTAACTTAAGCGGATTTTCTCTTATCAATTTCAATAGTTTGATATAAATTTTCCTGTTTAGTTTTAATATTGCATCTAAAATTTCGCCCTTTAAGATAAAGTAAGAAATTCTCTTTTTTAATGCCTTTAAATTTAGATAATCTATGTTTAGCATAGCATTTAGAATTCTCAATGCTATTTATAAGCCTTCATAATCTGATAATATAGGTATTAGCATACTAAATACTGGAGTTTTCCTCTTATGCTTATACCTCTCTTACTTTTGAAATAGCTTTCATCTATTTCAAAGCGAACTTCTATGCAAGCTTATAAGCTGGAAATTTTGCCCGAAAATTTACTTATTTTTACACTCTCTGGCCATTTAAATTCTGATATTTTTACGGCTTTTATAGGCTTAAAAATACCATAAAATTTCTTTTTTGAAATTTGGGAACGGAATATACACTTATTTTTCATAGTTTTTATCGCAACTTAATACTCTTTAGGCTTGTATTAAGTTTTGTTGAGTCACATATAAAGTAAAAATACTAAAATCTACCAAAGATAATAATTATTGAGCCACTTATTTTTACAACACAATAAGTTGACATCAAATTTAGATTATTTATATTTTA
>CAUUFG010000064.1:0-8475 GCA_963544335.1 uncultured Campylobacter sp. | reverse complement strand
AAAGAATACGCCATAGACGAAATTAGGCTCTTTGATTTTTTAGAAATTTCGCAAAAAGATGAGCTTGAAAAGCTAAAAAGAGATAGCGATTATAAACAAAAGATACTCTATCAGTTAAGCAAAATGATAAGCAAATACGGCGTACTTAAAATTTTAAAAAAGGGCATTAGCATAGCAGACGCAAATTTCACACTATTTTACCCTGCGCCTTTAATTTCAAGTGGCGATGAAACCAGAAAGAAATTTAGTCAAAATAAGTTTAGCGTTACTAGACAACTAACCTACTCAACGTAAAATCCAAACCTTGAAATAGATATGGTGATCTTTATAAACGGACTTCCTATAATCACCATAGAGCTCAAAAATAGCGCGATGAGTGGATACGGGCAGAGTGCAAAATACCACGGCATAAATCAATACAAAAAAGATAGAGACCCAAAAGATAGGCTTTTAAATTTCGCTAGATGTTTGGTGCATTTTACTTTTGATACCGATGAAGCATATATGAGCACAAAGCTAGATAGTGATAAAACTATCTTTTTGCCATTTAATAAAGGCGACAAAAACTCCGCAGGAAATCCGTCAAACCCGAACGGACACAAAACCGCATATATTTGGGAGGAAATTTTCTCAAAAGCCTCTTTGGCGGATATTTTACAGCATTTTGTAAGGCTTGATGGAAAAGATACCGATAAGCTAGAGAGCAGAAATTTATATTTTACAAGATACCACCAACTAGACGTAGTAAGAAAAATAATAGACGATGTGAGCCAAAATGGTGTCGGTAAAACCTATCTCATACAGCACAGCGCAGGAAGTGGAAAGTCAAATTCTATAACCTGGTGCGCATACAGGCTAATAGAAGCATATTCGGCAAAAGATAGTATGAGTGAGCGTCCGATATTTAATAGCGTCATAGTAGTAACTGATAGAAAGATACTAGATAAACAGCTAAGAGAAAATATAGCAAATTTTAGCGAAGTAAAAAATATCATCGCTCCGGCGTTTAGTTCGGCTGAGCTAAAGTCAAATTTAGAAAATGGCAAAAAGATAATCATCTCAACCATTCAAAAATTTCCATTTATCGTAGAGGGCATAGGCGATCTTAGCGATAAGAAATTTGCCATTATAATCGACGAAGCGCACTCATCTCAAAGCGGAACAGCACATCAAAAGATGAATGAAGCGATGGGTAAAAAAGAATTTGACAATGATATGGACGCGCAAGATATGGTGTTTGAAATAATAAAAAGCAGAAAGTTAAAAAACAACGCTTCGTATTTTGCATTTACAGCCACACCTAAAAACTCAACGCTTGAAAAATTTGGAACAAAGCAAGATGACGGCAGTTTCGCTCCGTTTCATCTATATTCAATGAAACAAGCGATTGAAGAGGGCTTTATACTAGATGTTTTATCAAACTACACAACGTATAAAAGCTACTATGAGATAGTAAAATCAATAGATGATAATCCATATTTTAGGACCGATAAAGCGCAAAAAAGGCTCAGGGGCTTTGTCGAGAAAAATCCATCTACAATAGCGACAAAAACAGAAATAATAATAGATCACTTCATAAACAATGTAGTAAAAACAAACAAACTAAAAGGCAAAGCAAAAGCCATGGTGGTAACAGCTGACATACAAACAGCTATCCTTTATCACAAAGCTATCGTTAAAAAGCTTCACGCAATCGGCGATCCGTTTGGAGCTATCGTCGCATTTTCTGGCAAAAAAGAGCTTGAGGGGATAGAATACACAGAAGATAGCATAAATGGATTTGATTCAAAAGATATAGCCCAAAATTTTGATAGTGATCACTATAGGCTGCTAGTCGTGGCGAATAAATTTTTAACAGGCTTTGATCAACCAAAACTTTGCGCAATGTATGTGGATAAAAAGCTAGATGGGGTTCTTGCTGTGCAGGCTCTTTCGCGCCTAAACCGTGCCGCGCCGAAATATTCTAAGAAAACAGAAGATCTATTTGTGCTTGATTTTTTCAATAAAATCGAAGATATAAAAGCCTCTTTTGATCCGTTTTATACATCAACATCACTAAAAGAAGAGACAGATATAAATGTTTTACATGAACTAAAATCAGTACTTGATGATAGTGGAATTTATGAGCGAATTGAAGTAGATGAGTTTTTTGATAGCTATTTTAAAGGCGAAGAGGCGGGGAAATTATTAGCCATGATAGACGTAGTGGCGGATAGATTTAACAATGAGCTTGAAGATGACGATAAAGCTGATTATAAGATAAAAGCAAAGCAGTTTGTAAAAATTTACGCGCAAATGGCGTCAATCATGCCTTATGAGATAGTAGAGTGGGAGAAGCTGTTTTGGTTTTTGAAATTTCTAGTGCGAAAAATGGTCGTAAAAGATAAGGATAAAGATATACTAGACGAGCTTTTAAACGCGGTCGATCTTTCTACATATGGACTAGAAAGGGTGAGACTTGGCGCAAAAATCGAGCTAGATCCAGGCGAGGCAGAGCTAGATCCGCAAAATCCAAATTTAAGGGGCGCTCACGCCGATGAAGAGAAAAAAGATCCCCTAGATGAGATAATAAAAAATTTTAACGAGAGGTGGTTTAAGGGCTGGGACGCTACACCAGAAGAACAAAGGGCTAAATTTATACACATCATAGATAAAGTAAAAGCGCATAAAGATTTCAAACAAAACTATGAGAAAAACACAGATGAGATCAACAAAAAACTTGCCATCACAAAGATAATAGACGAAGTGATAAACAACGAAAGAAGAAAAGAGCTTGAGCTTTATAGGCTCTTTGCGACAAATGAGACGTTTAAATTAGGGCTTATGGAGAATATACAAATAGCTTTGAGAGCGGGGGTTTAAGCGGTGATTTTACTCAAAATTTTGCCTAAATTCTCTTTGCGGCCAACTCTTTAAATTTAAGCTTGCAATAGGCAAAATAACAACGCTAAATTTACCTAAAGGATAAAATAAAAATACTACTTATCAACGGCGGAGGCCGTTTAACGGCAATGGTTGCAAGCTAAGCAAGACATTGCACAATCTAGTAAAGAAGACGTTAGAGTCGCCAGGACACAAGATATACAAAACGGCGATAGATGAGGGCTACGAATTGGAGGCTGAGGTGGGGAAATTCCTATGGATGGGTGCTAACAGATGAGAGCATGGTGGATTTGCGAGCATTGGGTCGTTAAAAAATATATCGACGAGGTCTTTATGTGTGACATAGGCAAAATAGTAGCAAACGTGAGATAAATCCAAATTTAGACTAAATTTTGGCGCCAACCTCAAATTTGAAGAGAAATTTTAAATTTTTGGTCGCTAAATTTAAGAACGCACATAAATTTGAAAAACAGTGCTTTAAATTTTACAGGCCAAAGCATGTGTAATTTTAAAAATTTAAAAACGGCGACATTTGGGGCGAGCTAAAAAATGTAGCTGGAGGAGCGCGATCAAATTTAAACTTACACCACGCTAGAGCGCAGAATTTCATTATGAATTTTAGGCGATACGCCCAATATCCTTGTAAATTTGTGGCTAAAGAGTGGCAAGCTCTCATATCCTACGTCAAAGGTAGTCAATTTTTTTGATTATTTATTAATTGTTTTTCTAAGATGCAATTAAATTTAGCTATTTTACAGCTTTGATATTTACTGGGCGCATTTAGCAAAATATAGCCTAAAATAAAGAATAATTACAAACAAATCACGCGCTGGGTTTAAAATTTGGCGCAAAATTTGATGAAAAATAGAGAAATTTTAGAGCGATTTTAAGCTGATTTTTTAAAAACCCGCTAGAATACGGCAAAAATTTTGAAATTTTGGAGAGACAATGTTAATATTTTTAATTGTTTTAATGGCATTTTACACGCTTTATAAGCTTATTTTATCGGCACTTCAAATCAAATTTGTGCGCGAAAATTTAGGGCGAAAAGCTGTGATTTTAGACGAAATCGAATACAAAAAAGCCGGCCATGCCGCCATAATAAACGAAAAATTTGAAATTTTTTCAAATTTATACTCGTTTTTTATCTTTTTATTTTGGATTTTTTTCGGACTTGGCACACTCGCGTCGCTTTTTGATACGAACAAGATCGCAAACGGCGCGATTTTTGTACTCTCTTACATTATTATAGGTGCGATTTTTGCATTGCCACTCAGTGTTTATGAAACTTTTGTGAAAGATAAAAAGCTCGGTTTTTCAAACACAACAGCGAAAATTTTCATCACAGATTCGATAAAATCGCTCATTTTGACGCTAATTTTTGGATTTTTGTTGATTTTTTTGCTTATTTCTTGTTTTGAATTTTTAGGAAAATTTTGGTGGATTGTGGGATTTTTGCTCAGTTTTGTTGTGATTTTGGGCGTAAATTTAATATATCCAACACTCATAGCGCCACTTTTTAACAAGATGTCGCCACTAGAAAATGGCGAATTAAAATCGCAAATTGAGGCGATTTTAACGCGCGCTGGGTTTAAAAGTAGCGGTGTTTTCATCATCGACGCAAGCCGTCGCGACACGCGTTTAAACGCCTATTTTGGGGGATTTGGCGCAACAAAACGCGTCGTGCTTTTTGATACTTTGATTAAAAAACTAAGCATTGATGAAATTTTAGCCGTTTTAGGGCATGAGCTAGGGCATTTTAAACATGGCGATATTTTTAAAAATTTAGTTTTGATGTTTTTTGTTCTGTTTGCGCTATTTGCGGTGTTTGGCAACATTCCTATGAGCGTATTTGAGGCATTAAATTTAGAGCAAAATGGTGCTACTACGATGCTAATTTTATTGATGTTTTCGCCGATTTTAAGCGCGATTTTTCAGCCGATTATCTCTTACTTTTCTAGGGCACACGAATTTGGCGCAGATGAGTTTGGCGCAGATATAAAAAATGCCACGCAAATGATAAGCGCTTTAAAAAAACTAGGCACTCAAAATTTGGCTTTTCCTATCGCTCATCCCCTATACAGCGCGGTTTATCACTCCCATCCAACACTTTTTGAGCGCATAAAAGAGCTTGAAAATAGATCGGATTTTAAACCCAGCGCGCAAACGGAAAATTTAGATGAAAATTAAAGATGCGCTTAAAATCGATGGAAATTCTTACGCAAAACGCGAATTAATCAGCTATTTAAGCGGTATTAAATTTGATGAAATTTACGCAAATTTAGAGTGTGATTTTGCACATTTTGATGAGTTTTGCAAACTTTTGGCACGATTTAAAAACGGCGAACCGCTAGCGTATCTAACAAGTCGCGCGGAGTTTTTTGGGCTTGATTTTTATGTTGATGAAAGTGCGCTAATTCCGCGCGAAGAGACTGAAATTTTGGTTGAAAAAACAGCACAAATAGCTCTAAATTTAATGGATAATAAAGAGCCAAATTTAAATGAAATTATCGCTACAAATTTACGTGATAAAATTTGTGATGAAATAAGACAAAATTTAGAAATTTCAAGCGATCAAGCGCAATCAAAAAAAGAAAATCAGCCTATAAAAATCTGCGAAATTGGTTGCGGAACTGGAATAATCGCGATTTGTTTGAAACTTTTATTACCATCAGCGCAAATTACGGCACTAGATATCAGCGAAAAAGCGTTGATTTTAGCGCAAAAAAACGCGTCAAAATTTGCCACAAAAATCACGTTTTTTAAAAGCGATTTATTAAGCAATATAAACGAAAATTTCGACATCATCGTCTCAAATCCACCATACATCGCGCGTGATTATTCGCTTGATTTAAGCGTTTTAAAAGAGCCACACATTGCATTATTTGGCGGCGAAATAGGCGATGAAATTTTAAAGAAAATAGTAAATTTAAGCGCAAAAAGAGCTAAATTTTTGTGCTGTGAAATGGGATTTGATCAAAAAAATAGCTTAGATTTAGAGCTAAAAAAATGCAACTTTACAGCCAAATTTTACAAAGATTTAGCAGGGTTTGACCGCGGCTTTATAGCAAAAAATGCAAATTTTGGAGTAAAAATTTGAAACCAGTAATAAAAGCGTTACATTTTGATAGAGCAATAGGAAAACGCTATGTTGATGATAGTTTTTTAGACATGGCAAAATTAGATGATTTTGCCAACATAAAAGAGCTTCATAACTGCTTAAAATCGTGCCAACTTTGCAATTTATCAAAGAGTAGAAAAAATGTTGTTTTTGATAAAAAAGAGAGTGCAAAGATTTTACTTGTGCTTAAAAATCCGATGTTAATAGATGATGAAATTGGCACTCCGATGAATGGAAATTTGGGAAAAGAGCTGATAAAAACACTGATAGATGAGTGTAAATTTGATGAGAGTGATATTTATGTGACATTTGTTGTGAAGTGTTTTAACAAAGCCGAGATTTCGCGTATAGATTTATTAAAATGCACCCCGTTTTTATTCGATGAAATCGAAAAAATATCGCCTAAAATTATTCTTACTTTTGGCGAAGTGGCTTCACGGGTGATTTTACCATCTTTGCCGCCAGTTGCGGTATCGCACGGATCTATTTTTAAACGTCAAAATAGCTTTGTAATGCCACTTTTTAGCCCAAATTTTATAGCAAAAAACCCCAGTATGAAAGATGTTTTTATGCAAGATTTAACAAAAATAAAAAAAGTAATATTTTGCTAATTTTATGCCCAAATTGTGATAAAATTGCGTGTTTTTAAATTTCTAAATTTTAAAGGATAAAAGATGAAAAAAAGCTTGTTTTTTTTAGTTTCATGTTTGTTTGTAAGTACTGTTTTTGCTAATGATTTACTATCAAAAGCAAAAGAAATTACGAATAATAAAGAAGCTTTGGTGAAAGATTTTGGTGAAGAAGGTGCAGAAAAAATTTTTCATAGAGTAAAGGAATACGCGCATGGTTACGAGCAACATAATTGCGCAACAGCTCAAAACGATCCACTTTGCGATATGATTAAAGAGGAATTAGATGTCTATATAAACGAGATTATTCCAAGCAAAGACAAATCAAAATTATAAAAATAATAAATTTATAATTTTCAATAATTTTAATTTGCACACGATCAAGTCGTAGATAAAAAAGGAAATTTTATAGTTAAGATCTAATAAAGATTAATGTTTTACCAATTTTATACCGAAGTTATGATAGTATTACTCTGTTTTTCTTGATTTTCAAACCATAAAGGATAAAAAATGAAAAAAAGTTTAATTTTTATAGTTTCATGTTTATTGGTAAGCCCCATTTTTGCTGATGATTTGCTCGTAAAAGCCAAGGGAATTATGAGCAATAAAGACGCTTTGGTGAAAGATTTTGGCGAGGAAAATGCAGAGAAAATTCTTTATAGAGTAAAGGAATATTCTCATGGTTACGAGCAAGATAATTGCGCAACAGCTCAAAACGATCCGCTTTGTGATATGATTAAAGAGGAGTTAGATGTCTATATAAACGAGATCATCCCAAACAAAGACAAGGCAAGATTAGAGCAAATGGGCTGAAAATTTAGTTTTTACTATATTAGGGATTTAATTATTATAATTCAATCCCTATCTTAAATGTATGTCAAATTTCTACAAAAAATAATCTATATTTCAACTCTTAATTGTCAAAATTTAAAATAATTTTAGCTACAATCGCAATTTTAAATTCCAAGGAGAAAAGATGAAAATAATCGAAGGAAAACTCTCGTTAAGCGGACATGAAAAAATTCTAATCATAAACTCACGTTTTAATCACATTATTACAGATAGACTTGTTGAAGGTGCAAAAGACGCTTTTTTGCGCCATGGTGGTGATGAAAAAAATCTAAATTTGATGCTGGTTCCAGGAGCGTTTGAAATTCCGGTCGCGCTAGAAAAAGCGTTGCAAAGTGGCAAATGGGATGGAATTTGTTGTATTGGCGCCGTAATTCGTGGCTCAACACCGCATTTTGATTATGTAAGCGCGGAAGTTAGCAAAGGTGTCGCAAATATCACGTTAAAACACGGCGCAGCTGTAAGTTTTGGTGTTTTGACAACCGATAGTATCGAGCAAGCAATTGAGCGTGCTGGGTCAAAAGCAGGAAACAAGGGCTTTGAAGCGATGACAAGCGTAATTGAGATGCTTAATCTTTTTTCAAACTTAAAGGCATAAAAATGGCAACACGTCATCAAGTAAGACAAGCGGTCGTATCCCTGCTTTACGCCCGCGAAATGGGTAGCGAGATGGTAGAATTTCCAAATGAATTTTTAGAAGAGAAGAAGATTCGTAATAAACAAAAAGATTTCACCAATGAGCTTTTTAACGGAATTTTGATGCAACTTAGCAAAATCGATGAAATCTTAAATCAAAATTTAAGCGAATGCAAAATCGATGAAATAGGTATCATCGAGCGCGAGATTTTGCGCCTTGGTGTTTATGAAATTTGCTTTACAAATACAGATAAAGCGGTCGCAATCAACGAAGCAGTTGAGCTTGCAAAAGAGATGGCAAACGAAAATACAACAAGATTGATCAATGGTGTTTTAGACAAAATTAATAATATTTAG
>CAUUFG010000063.1:0-8501 GCA_963544335.1 uncultured Campylobacter sp. | reverse complement strand
CTTTGCTTTGATTAAATTTGCTTTATTTTGGTTAGTCTAAATTCGCTTTGCTATTTATCGCTCTTTGTTGAGTTGGCTTGCGTTTTGCGTGATTTTTGTTTGGTTTTGCATTGATATTTTTACTTGCTTAATTTGTAGTTTAAGAGGCAAATATCTAAAGTATCCTTTGAGATATCCTCGCCGATAAAATTCTTGACATTTTAATTTTTTATCCTTTTATTTTTCGCTCTTGTTCTTGCTTGTAATAAGGTTGCTGACCTAGGATTTGAGCTTTTTAACGCAAATCTTAATGGCTGTCTTAAAGACATAAATTCTAAACTGCGTTAATAAAATAGTGTCAAAAAAGGATTTAATAGGGATTGATTCCCTAACAATTTAATATTTTTAAGAAGTTTTGAAGGTTCTTGTAAGATATCTTGTTTTATAAGGGAAGTATCTTGCAAATTTATAATAGAAAATTTGATTAAGTTTAATTAAAAGCGCATATTTAATTTTCTTAATGATTTTACGCTTTAATGCCTAAGTATTTTCAATATGGTAGCTTTTAGATTAAAAGTTTTTATTTTTGTCTTGTAAATTTTAAAAACTGCCTGTGTTTTTTCGGTTTGAATGGCTAAATTTATTGAATTTGATTGATTTTTATTTTGCATTATTTTTTTGACTTTGGCTTAATTGTAATATTTGTCATATTTGTATTCTTTTACATCACAAAAGCCATGTTTTGTTCTGTTTTGTTTTACTATTTTGTGGTTTTAAAAACAGACATCCAAAACATCATTTAAAAATATGCGCGCCTATAAAATTCTTATCATTTTATTTTTGTTTGAATTTCATGGCTTAGTAAATTTGAATTTTTAAAGCAAATCTTGCACACTCTTTCAAAGAGATAATTTCTAAACTAAAATAAAAAATACTAAAATTTTTCATAGTTAAATATCGCCATTTAGATTGAAGTATATTGCAATTTTATATAATAACCAGTAAGCATACTCACCATAAATTATCTGTAAATAAAATATTTTTAACGTTTCAAGTAAGATTAAGATAGAAATAACAAGAAATAAAATATTTAAGCTTAAAACAAAGCGTCTTAAGCTTAAAATTTGAGATTATAAATTCTCAAATGGATTTACAACAACTTCATCACCATTGATTACATATGGTATCAATGCTACGTGACGAGCACGTTTGATCGCTTGCTCTAACATCTCTTGATACTTTTTGCTTGTGCCCGTCAATCTGCGAGGCATAATTTTAAATCTCTCAGACAAACAATATTTTAAAAGTTGTGCGTCTTTATAATCAATGTATTCAATTTTCGCTTCTGTATATCTGCAATATTTTCTAGCAAATTTTCTCTTCTCTGCCATAATTTAATCCTTTAAAATGGTATATCTTCATCGCCTTCATCGCCACTTTTTGCGTATCTATCTGCATCTATGTCGATTTCTGGCAGTGCTTCTTGTTGAAATTCAGGTTTTTTATTAAAATTTGATCTATTATATCCGCCACCATTTGGCTGATTTTGTTGATAACCGCCTTGCGAATGACCGCCATTTGACGTCTGTGAGTACCCGCTATTTTGCGAATATCCGCCTTGTTGAGCGTATCCACCATTTTGATTATAACCTTGATTTCTAGAAGCATCATTTTTACTATCTAACATCTCCATACCTTCCACTACAACGCTGTGTTTTTGGCGAGATTGTCCTGTGTTTTTATCCTGCCAGCTATCAAGCTTTAATCGCCCTTCGACCATCACTTTTGAGCCTTTGTGGAGATATTGATTTGTAACTTCTGCGTATCTGCCGAAAAATGTAATATCAATAAAGCAAGTCTCTTCTTGTTTTTCGCCATTTGCGCCACTAAATTTGCGTGTTACAGCAATAGCTGTTGAAGCAATAGCTAATCCTGCGCTAGAATATCTAAGCTCAATATCCCGCGTCAAATTTCCGATTAAAATTACTTTATTGAACATTTTTTATCCTTATTCTTCGATAACTTGCTCTTCTTTATTCTCGATTTCCGCATTTTCTTTTGGTTTTTCAGCTTTTGGTTTGCGCTCTTTTGGCTTAATTGTAGTCAATTTAATACCTTTGCTAAGCTTTTCCCAAACGCCAATTTCACGTTTATTTTCATATTTAACAACCAAAAATCTAATAATATCTTCTGTAATTCTGATATTTCTAGTAAGCTCAGCAATAAGCTCGCTTGGCGCTGTAAAGTAGATAACAAAATAGACGCCACGCTCATATTTTTCGATTTTATAAGCTAGCTTTCTAGTGCCCATCTCTTCTACTCTGGCGATTTGACCGCCATTTTTTGTAATGACTTCTTTTATGAAATCAACTTTTGTTTTTACTTCATCTTCGGTCAAAGTCGGCTTAACGATGAATAAAACTTCGTAATGTCTCATAATTTTCTCCTTATGGATATTTAGCTCGCTTACAAAATTTGGCGAGCAAGGAATTTTATTGTTAAAAAACAACGCAGGATTTTATTTTATTTTTACTTAAAATTTACTTTTACTTTTGTTATCCGATAAAATTCGCTGAATTTCAAGCAGTTTTGACAATAAAAACGCGCTTTTATCCAAATTTGATTCACTTTTTATTTCAAATTCACCCTCATTTAAAAGCACAAAAATCTTATAAAAAAGCTCGAAATTAAATCTCACAGCATAATTTTTTAGCTCATTTGCGATGTTTATCGGCGGAGTATAGCCAATCGCTTTAGCAATATCCAACACGCCGTGAGTTTTGATGTAGCAATGCACCCGAAAAATACGAAAAATCGCACCATAAAACGCGTTTAAAAACGCAGTTTCATTATAACCGCCGCTTTGCGTGTATGTAAAAAAGTCATCTTTAAAATCGCGCAAAGACAAAATTTTATTAAACAGCTCATCAAAACTTATTTCACTTAGTCCAAAAACGCACTCGCGCACATTTGCGACATTTAGCTCCATTTTCGCGGTGGCAAATTTATCTATTTCAGCTGCGCAAAGTGCCAAATTTCCGCCATGAATCGCATAAATTTCAAAAAGCGCATTTTGATTTGCGACCACACCATTTGCGATGCATTTCCTATTTAATAGCGTTATGACCTCGCCTGGAGAATTGGGTTTAAAAAAACGCACAAAATTCGCGCCAAATGCCTTGATAAATTCTGGCGAAACGCGCGTCCCATCTTCAAAAAGCTCAAACAAAAAGTGATTATTTTCATCGCGCTCGCACTGAGATAAAAAGCTTTTAAGCTCCTTAATCTGGATAATTTTGCTCATTTTTATATGTAAAGTATGAGAGTTGGCAAAAAGCGACCCCTCTAAATAATCGCTCAAATTTGAAAAATCATACTCATCAAAATAGACCTTTTGATACTCTTGCGCGCCCCAAAAATTCACAATCTCGCGCGCAAAAAAATCGTTTAAAAAATCATCTTCTCCACGCAAAAGCATGAAATTTCCGATGCGCCCGCTATTTAGCGCGTTTTCTAGCTCTCGTCTATACATTTAAATTTTCTTTACCACTCTTCCATAAATTTTCGCGCTAATTAAATCAACCTGCGTAATTTCAACCAAAATTTTTGTCAAAATTTCGTTTGTAAAATTTGTAATAAATATACGTCCGCCTTTGATTTTATCGTCCATTTTTGCGACGACGACGTTTTCATTTTCGCTGATATAACAACGCACATTTCGCCCCAAATTTGCCTGAGCCCAGCGCGCAAATTTACGATCGATAAAATCCCACGCTATTTTATCTGTTTCGCGCTCTAGCTCGTTTAATTTAGCGCAAATTTCGTCTAAATCTTTGCATAAATAGCGAAAATATTTCTCATCTTTGCTTAATTTTGCCTTTAAAAGTCTATGCAAAAACAGATCCGAATAGCGTCTAATCGGGCTTGTAAAATGCGTGTAATTTTCAAATCCTAGCGCGAAATGCCCTGCGCTTTTACTCCCATATTCTGCGCGACGTTGCGCCTTTATTATTAGCTTATCTACCTCTTGAGCAATGCCTAAATTTCGCGCTTGAGTTTGAATTTTTTCAACCATTTTAGGCATATTATTTTGATAAACAGCATCAATCCCAAGCGCACTTAAATCATCTAAAAGCGAATATATTTTTTTCACATCAGCGCGAGTGTGATTGCGAAAAACGCCCATTTTAAGATACTTCGCAGCGCACAAATTCGCCATCAACATACAATCTTCGACGAGCTTATGCGACGGGCTTTCATACTCAAATTTCGTCGATTTTATCCCGCCTTTTTCATCTAAATTTAGCCTAAGCTCAGGGGTGTTAAACTCAAAGCCATTTTGCAATCTTTTTTCGCGAAATTTGGCACAAATAGAGCTTAAAGGCTTTAGCCAAGATATGATTTTTTTATCAATTTCGCCAAAATTTAGTCTGTTTGGCTCATCTAAATTTTTAGCTAAAATTTCGTCTATCTCATCATAATTAAACCGCCGTTTTGAACGAATTATCGCACTAAAAAGCTCGTTTTCTAAAATTTCGCCATTTTGATTTAATTTCATGCGAAAAACAAACGCCAATCGGTCGTTATTTGGCTTTAAAGAGCAGATATTTTCACTCAAATTTCGTGGCAACATCGGCACACTTTTATGCGGAAAATAGATTGAAAATCCACGCTCTTTTGCTACTTTATCAAGTGCTGAATATTCGCTTACATACTCGCTAACATCGGCGATCGCTACATAAATTTCATGCAAATTTTTATCATAATAAATCGCATCGTCAAAATCTTTTGCATCAACTGGATCAATCGTACAAAAATCAAATTCACGCAAATCGCTACGATCAGGATAAAAATGGATGCTTGGCTCATCAAAACTAAGTGATAAATTTTGGCAAATTTCATCAAATTCATCGCGTCTTGCAAAAAGCGAAAGAGAAATTTTTTCATCAACTTTTGGATCGTCTAAAACGCCTAAAACCTCGGTAATTTTGCCATTTTCGACCAAAAGTACAGCTCCTAGCGGAAGTAGTTTTAGTGATTTTTGCGACGCATTTAAACGAGTTGCAAAGCCACTTTTTACATTCACGCCAAGAATTTCGTGATTAAATTTTTTCGTTACAAAAACACTCGCTTTATTTGCCAAAACCAGCGCGCAAAGGACTTTTGCATGAAATTTGGCACGCCTTTTTCCTGCAATTTTAGCCAAAACTATATCATCGCAACTAGCATTTTTTATATCGCGATTTTCAATGATTAAATCATGATTAAAATTTGCATCAAACGCCGATAAATAGCCAGTCCCATTAAAAGCTATATCTAATTTTCCTATGATAAAACCATCATTTAAATAGTATTTTTTATTGTGTTCACAAATAGCTTTAAATTTTAATAAAACGTCGATAATTTCGCGCTTTTTGCCTGAAATGTCGCCCAAATTTACACCATTTGCGATAGATTTTAAAAATTCTTTCATATATTTTTCCAAAAATTTTTTTGCCGATAATACAAAAAATTTCTAAAATTACAGATAAAATCACAAATTAATAACAATTTTATATTTTATGGTGTAAAATCGCTCATTTTTTTCTGAAAGGATAGATTATGGCAATTAAAATTTATTATGACAAAGACTGTGATTTAAGCTTAATTCAAAGCAAAAAAGTCGCTATGATAGGCTTTGGATCGCAAGGACACGCACACGCTGAAAACTTACGCGATAGCGGCGTAGAAGTCATCATAGGGCTAAAAAAAGGTGGAAAAAGCTGGGATAAAGCACTCGCAAAAGGCTTTAAGGTTTTAAGCGTAGCTGAAGCGACAAAAGAGGCGGATTTGATAATGATTTTAACGCCAGATGAGTTGCAAAGTGACATTTTTAAAGCTGAAATTGAACCAAATTTAAGTGAAGGAAACGCTATCGCATTTGGCCATGGGTTTAACGTTCATTACGGACAAATCGTCCCACCAAAAGGCATTGATTGCATCATGATCGCACCAAAAGCACCAGGTCACACCGTGCGAAGCGAATTTGTAAAAGGTGGCGGAATTCCGGATTTAATCGCAGTTAGCCAAAACGCAACCGGCAGAGCAAAAGAGCTCGCCCTAAGCTACGCAAGTGCTATCGGTGGTGGTCGCACAGCGATTATTGAAACGACATTTAAAGACGAAACCGAAACCGATCTTTTTGGCGAACAAGCCGTGCTTTGTGGCGGACTTTGTTCTTTGATAAACGCGGGATTTTCGACACTTGTAGAGTCTGGTTATGAGCCTGAAATGGCATATTTTGAGTGCTTACATGAGATGAAATTAATCGTCGATTTAATCTATCAAGGCGGCATGGCTGATATGCGATATTCTATCTCAAATACCGCTGAATACGGCGATTACGTAAGCGGTCCGCGCGTCATAAACGAGCAAAGCAAACAAGCGATGAAAGATATTTTAACCGAAATTCAAAACGGCAAATTTGCAAAAGATTTCATCTTAGAACGCAAAGCAGGTTACGTGCGAATGAATGCTGAGCGCAACATTTCGCAAGCTAGTTTGCTAAATAAAACAGGCGAAAAACTCCGCGCGATGATGCCTTGGATAAACAACGGCAAACTTGTAAATAAAGATAAAAATTAACTCTCTAAAGCCTAAAAAATAGGCTTTACGTAGATTTTACGTAGAAATTTAGATATAAATTTAAACAAGCTTTTAACCCAGCGCGAAAATTTTTATCTATTAAAATTTGGTCTAAATTTGTTTAAATTAGCGTTTGCAAATTTTAATAAATATTAAATTTACGTCAAAATATCTGAAATTTAGGCTAGAAAATGCTCGAAAAACATCAAATCTCTGAAATTTACGAATTTAAAAAGTTGAAAAATCCACCAAAACAGCTAGATTTTCGTGGAAACTTAGATCTTTTAAAGTCACGAAAAATCAGCATTGTCGGCTCAAGAAAGATGAGTTTTTATACAAAAACATTGATTTTACGCCTGTGTAGCGAGCTAAAAAAACGCGAAATTTGCGTTGTAAGCGGAGCAGCGCTGGGGTGCGATATCACCGCTCATTTAGGGGGTATGCCGCTTACAATCGCCGTTTTTGGTAATGGATTAGACACCATCTATCCGCCATCAAATGCCACAATTATCAAGCAAATTTATCAAAACGCATTAGCCATAAGCGAATACGAACCCGCGCAAAGAGCGACAAAATGGAGCTTTTTAGAGCGAAATCGCCTGGTCGTAGCACTTGGAGAAGCACTCGTCGTAGCACAAGCCGATCTAAAAAGCGGAAGTTTGCAAAGCGCAAGATTGGCGCGCGAAATTGGCGTTCCGGTATATGTTTTGCCTCAAAGAATGGGTGAGAGCGACGGCACAAACGCGCTTTTGGCAAGCAATAAAGCGCGATTAATAGATGATATCGAGGCGTTTGCTAGCGGTTTTGGCGAAATTTGCACGCAAAATAGTCAATTAAAGCGCGATGAAATGCTTGATTTTATTGCTCAAAATGGCGATTTTGAGGCTATTTTTGCGCGTTTTGGTGACATGGTTTATGAGTATGAGCTTGAAGGAAAAATAGAAATTTTAGGCACAAAAATTTTAATAAAATAGAAAAATTTGGCGTGAAATTATTCTAAATTTCGGCATAAATTTGACATATAAAAAGGGAAAAAATGGTAGTCGCAATTGATGTTGGACTTAAACGAATCGGCGTGGCGCTTGGCTATGAAAACGGCGTAATAATTCCACAAAACGCCATTTTAAGGCGCAATCGCAATCAAGCAGCGCACCAAATAGCGCAAATTTTAGAGCAAAACAGAGCGCAAAAGCTCATCGTAGGCGTCCCGCTTGGCGGCTCAAGCGAAGATGAGATGCGTCGTCGGATCGCCCATTTTGTGGGGCTTATTGGATTTGATGGAGAGATAATTTACATTGATGAGAGCTTTTCTAGCTTTGAAGCAACGTCGCTTGGCGTAGCGGATTTAAAGAAAAAAGATGGCAAATTAGACAGCCTTGCGGCGATGAAAATTTTGGAGAGATTTTTTGAAATTTAGATTATAAATTTGTTTAAAAGAGTAGATTTTAGCGGTATAAACGCACAAAAATTTTAAAGCGAATTTATAACAGAAATTAGCTATTTCCAACAGCACAAAAACTAATTTTTTAATTAAAAATTTAAAAAAGATTGAGCACGAATTACAAATTTGCTATTTTTTTAGTTTTTATTTTTATCGTTGCACAAAGCCAGCCACGATGTTAGTTTGCAAAATGTAACACCCAATCAAAAGCACATTTCAACAATTTTAGACACAAATTTATCACCAATAATCTTACTCAAAAAGGTTGATATGGCGATTAATCGGGATAGTGGCGGGGTTTTCCATTTAAATAAAGATAGAAAAAAATCAGTAAATCCGAAATAGAAAGAATGGCGTCAGCGGTTTGGACGCCCATTCCCCAACATAAGCAACCAGTGCTCGGGGCGCAAATGAATACCAGCAAAGAGCATTTTTCGCCGACTAACGGCGAGATTTT
>CAUUFG010000062.1:0-8804 GCA_963544335.1 uncultured Campylobacter sp. | reverse complement strand
CACCCACAAGTATCAAAAGCGAAAGCCCCAAAAACAAATATCCAACAAAACTAATAACGCTTTTATCGTCTAAATCATACATCGATGCGATCTTTTGCGCCGTTTCATCAGTGATAATGCCACTATCGCGCCACTTTGGTAGCTCTGTTTTGAGCCTTTTTTTAAAGTAGTAGTTCATATTTTTGCCTTGTAAAATTTGTAAAAATTTGGCATTCTAAATATTGTTACCTAAAAATTAACTTATTAAAAATACTTTTTATAATTTGAAGTCATTAAAACCATAAATTCCGATAAAAAAATCACCATTGCTAAAATGTCTTTTTATAGCATCTTGTATCTCATTTAAAGTTAGAGAATTTATTAAATTTAGGTGATTTTGTTCATCTAAAATTTCATAATTTAGCAAATAAGTATTTATTAAATTATCAAGCATAATTTGTGGATTTTTTGCATCTTTTTTTGCACGTAAAATAGCTATTTTTTTATAATCTCGAAGATATTGTTCATTTAAATTAAATAAATTTCGAATCGATTCGATAATAAAATCGGCACTTCTTTCCCCTTGATTAGCATCGCAAACAAACGATAATCTAGCAAAAGATTTTGCGGTATCAGACTTAATAATTGAGCCATTTAATGAGATGGAATAGATTTTATCTTCGCTGTTTGTGGTCCTTGATTTTTCATTTAAATAGATCTTTAAAATATGAATTACGGCTTGGTAAATCTCTTTTTCGCGCATATTAAATTTGACATTATTGTTTTTAAAAAATATATCAACTTCATCGCGCTTAAGAGGGTTAAAATTATATTTAAAAACGTATTTTTTATCTATGCTTTTGATATTGTCATATCCAAAATTTATATTAAATTTTGGACTTGGGAGTGTCGCGATGTATTTTTGCAATAAAGGCTTTAAATCGCTAAATGAGAGATCGCCAACAATGAAAAAATTAAATTCTTGCTCGTTGGAAAAATTCGATTTTAACACTTCATCTAATGTATTTTTTTTCAAATCTTTTGGGTCAATGTTTTCAAATGTATGATTATTTAAATAATAAATTTCATTTAATTTACGAAGATAATTTTCGCGCATATTTTTTAAAGATTTTTTATAATCTTTTTGCAATTCTTGCTTGAAAATATTAAATTCTTTCGATGAAATTTGTGGCGTTTGCAACATATGAGCATGTAAAATTTCAAATGCTGTTTTAATATTTTTTGTATCTATTTGAATAAAATATTTCGTGCTTAAATCATCTATATTTTTAATAAAAATTCCACCTTTTAAAAGTTTATTTAAACTATCTTTATTCAAATTTAAAATTCCAACCCTATTTGATAAACTAACAGCCATTTTGCTGATTTGTTGATTTTTAGCCCTATTTAAACCTATCGAATTTAGCGCCGAAATATAGACTTTGCCATCAGTTTTGGCTGGTCTAAAAAATAGTCTTAAATTATTGAAAAATAAAATTTCATAAGCTTTTGTTTGCCTATTGAAATTTATTGATTTTATTTGAATTGGCTCTTGATTTGTTTTTGGAATTTCTATAATTTTGGATGAATTTTTAATAAAATCGTATTGTTTTGCGTTGTTATAAATTCTTAAAATATCATCTAAATTTATTTTTAAATCATCTGGGATTTCATAAATTTTACCTATATTATCAAATAGATTTTTTATAAAAATATTAAATTTTTCTATAGTTAAATTATTTATTATTTTTACGCTTAAATTTAATTCATCTCTTTGAGAAATTGGGGTTATTTTATTCTCTAAATTGCCTATAAGCTCATCAAATTCATCATTTGAATTTATACGTTTTAAAGCCGAATTTCTTTTAAAAATTTCACGCAAAAGCTCTTGTTTGGCAAACAAAAAAATCTCCTCATCTACGCCTTTATATAAAAATTTCATCACGCTTAAAAATCTATTTAGCTCATCAAATTTGTTCTCATTATTTAATTTAATATTAAAAACATTTAGAGTTTTTTTTCCTGCCAAATTTAATCTAAAATACTCGCCACTGCTATCAAAATCATCATAAATTTTAGAAAACACAACCGACAACAATCTACTTAAAAGCATATTTTCATAACTTTTTTCATCATTGATCTTGTGCTTTTTCTCTTCTATATAAAAATTTATTTCATCTAAATTTGAATAAAAAATTTCTGTTTTATTGCGAAAATTTATATTAAATTCGTATGCATGCTTCTTGGCTTTTGGTAAATTGATGAAATAATTTTCTATCATTTTTTCTATTAAAGCAAAATCTAAATTTGAACTAATCAATAACGTCAAATTTGGGGCTACATAATGTTTATAATAAAATTTTCTCACATCTTTAAAATTTGAATTTTTAATCAAATCAATATCGCCAATAGGAGCTTTATTTTCATAATCACAGCCTTTATAATAAAAATTTAATCGCTCATTTTGCACTGTTTTATCTGATAAAAAAAGAGCTTCTGAAGCGACAACTTTTTTCTCATTTTCAAATTCTTTTTCATCTACGTTAAGAGTCGACAAAGTATCAAAAAAAGCCTTTAAAGCTAAATTAATATCATTTAAATTATCGCTCGTTTGAAACTCATAAGTCGTTTTTTCCAAAGAAGTGTGTGCGTTGAAAAATGGTGAAAAATTTACACTATTTTTACCATTATTTAAATTTTTCATCATTGCAATTGATGATAGATGTTCTATAAAATGAGCAAAACCTCGCTCGCTTTTATCTTCTATGCCAGAACCGACCTCAACACGCAAATGAATAAAAGATTGCTTATTGGAATTTGTTGGACGCAAAATATAATATTTAAAGCCATTTTCTAGCTCGCCACGCAAAATTTGCGAATTAAATTTCAGCTCATTTGCATAAATATTTATAAAAAATATAGAACAAAAAAGAAAAAGTTTTATCACTTTTTGCCCCAAATAAGCGCAGAAATTACGCCACCAATACCAAAAAATAGAGCCATTAAAAAGCTCAAAAATCCTCTTTTTAATAACAACAAAAATAGCCCAAAACAAAATCCTAAAACAAGAGCCATCGCCGAAAATTCATCAAATTTTAAAACATATTTTCCATCTTCTATAATCAAATTTAAAGGCGCAAAAAATAGAAATTTATTATATTTTTTATCGCGTTTTGAAAGCGGAATTTCTATGTGCTTATACGGCGTAAAATCTGGGTTTAAAACTTCTGTTTTTAAACGTTTTTTATTTTTAAAAGTTAAAATTTTATGTAGCGGAGTGATCTCTAAATTTATCTCATCATCATCAAGCAGATCAGACGAAGGAAGTTTTATAAATTCATAATTTTCATAACTAATCAGCCCTAAACTATTCTCATTTTGCTCATTTTTAAACCAAGCAATCGCATAAAACTCGCGCCTAGGATTTTCATCAACTTTTATAAATTTCACGCTTTTTGCATAAATTTTAGTTTTATAAATAATAAATTGATCTCTTATCTGTTTTAAATGAAAAATATATCCATCGCTATCGAATAAAAATGCACCCTCATCAAAAGCTTTGCGCGATGAAGGATTTGAAAAATAACCTTTAAGAGGAAATTTAAAACCACTATTTTTTAAAGCCAAATTTAATTTAGAGCTCAAAATTTCGTCTTTTTTTAATGTTTTTAAAGATACAAATTCCGCTTCATTCTCAAATTTTAAAAATGCATCAGGATAGTTTAAAATCAACATTTTAGGAGCGCTTTCAAACAAAATATAAAGAGGAATTTCTGCAAATTTAAAATCTTTCTCACGAATAGAAATCGTTTGAGAATTATCATCAATCAAAGACAAATCATCAGCAAAAAAATCAAGTTGCGATGGAAATTTTTTATTTACTATTAAATATTGCGCAAAGTCAAATGGTAAATTTTCTATATATTCATCAAGATCCAATTCGCGCCCATTTGATGTTTTATACTCGGTTGTTTTTTGAGTAAGATTAAAATTTGAAATTATAAAATCATCAAGCACGGGTGAAAAATTTACTTTTATTTTTATCTCATCTTGCAAAAAACTTTTAGTCAAAATTTCACTTAAAGCAAAATTTATTAAAATCGCAGATATTATCGCGCAAATAAATTTCATTTTCGCCCCTGTTTATAATCTTTTAATGAATTAAAACCTACAAAAATCCAAAAAACAATCCCAACAATCTCATAATAGATCAAATTTACATTTAGAAAAAAAGCTTTTGCGTCTATTAATTTTGGATTGATAATAAAATATAGATATATTTGAGTTATAAAAACAATAATATAAAAGAGTATTTTTTTAAAACTATTTTGTAGACTTATCGCACAAATTGCAAAATAAGCGCATAGTGCAAAAATCATATTTAAAACAAAAAATCTCGATATCTCAAAACAAATTTCATATAAAAATTTGGATTTTAAAAGAGAATAGATCGCCAAAAACTCACTCAAAAATACAATCACAATAAAAAATGCAGGGGAAAAAATCAACAACAAAAATAGCCGCAAATCACCGATAGGTAAATTAAAAAATAGTCGCAAACGCCCCTTTTCTCTCTCGCGATAAATACTCATAAAAGCTACACTAATAGCAAAAGATATATTTATAAAATCCAAAAATACAACATCAAATTTACGAAAATACAAAACAGAATAATTTAAATCTTTTATGCTTTGATAGTTTAAAATCTCTTTTAAATTTAGATTAATCCAAACAAAATCCAAACAAATTATCGCGCAATAAACCCAAAATATGGTGCGAAATTTTATAAATTCTTTTAAAAATATAATCCACATTAATACCTGCCAACAAGCCCCAAAAAAGCCTCTTCAAAACTTAAATTTAACTCTTTCATCTGATATTTTTCTGATTGAATATGTTCTATATCATTTGCAAAACCAAAAATTTGCATTTTATCTTTATACTTTACAATGGATGTCAAATTTAATGATGATAAATTATCTGCATATTTTAAATCAATCTCATAGCCTTTTAAATTTGCTCTAAAATTAGACAAGGTATCCATATAAGGCGGTTCATCACGACGTAAAATCACAACATCATCAATTAAATTTTCCAAATCAGCAACAATATGCGTAGTCAAAAAGACACTCTTATCTTTATTACTAACAAATTCACCCAAATAATCCACAAAAAGTCTCCTATAACCAGCATCAAGCCCCATAGAATAATCATCTAAAATCAAAATTTGGGGATCTTGCGCAAAAATGAGACCAAGAGCCACTTGAGAACGTTGGCCGCACGAAAGCGTGGATATTTTTTGATTATAGCTTGCGCCCATCTTATCAATTAGCTCATAATAAAGCTCGGCCCGCCATCTTAATCCATAAAATTTCGCATAATATCTTTCAATCTGTGAAATTGTCAAAAAATCATAACTAACATGCCCTTCATAAAGTAGCGCGATATCTGCTTTTTCGGCATTATCTAATTCAAAAACACTTTTACCAAATATCAAACACTCTCCAAAACTCGGAGCCAAATTTCCCATAATTATATTAATAAGCGTACTTTTTCCAACGCCATTTTTACCCAACAAACCAGTCACTTTGCCTTTTTTGGCAGATAAATTTAGATCTTTATAGATATGTTTCTTTCCAAAATGATGCGTTATGTTTTTACATTCAATGATATTTTGCAAATTAATATCGCTCAAACTTCACCCCAAATTTTAAAATTTCACACCAACTTCAAGCCAAAATTGTCGACCAGTAGAATAAAGCGTCTCATAACCTGCGCCATTATCGTAGTTGGTAGTTTTAAAATGGTTTTCATGTGTTTGATTATTAAAGCCTATTGTTGATTTTTTATTTAGCACATTAAGCACATCAAAATTTACAAAAGTTTGCACATTATGCCCGATATTTTGTGTATAGTTTATGCGAGTATCCCAGTTAAAAGTCGGTTTAAAACGTTTTGTTTCAATCACTTGATATGGATATCCATCCCATTTATCTTCTCCGCTTACATCAACATCCATTTTGTATGCACCTTGCATTGTAAAAAAGTTAGACCATGTTAAATTTGGTGTTTTTATCTTGGTATCTGTGCTTAATCGAATACTCCATGGTGTATTAAATGTAGAAGCTGGTTTGTCTTTTAATTTAATCAATTTGCCATTATAAAGAATAGATTTATTTTCATAAATAGCATTGATATATGGATCGTTTGTCGTGGCATAATAATAATTGCCTGTCTCTAAATTTCGCCTAGTTTTCGTATAATCAAAAGCGATTTCAAAACTATTTTGGCTGGATAAAATTTGGTAAGGATTTATTGTTTTTAAAACTAATGTATAAATATGGCTTTTTGTCCTGCCATCGTTTGTGTATTGGTATAAAGGTTTTGTTGTTGAAGTGGCATCACTTATTTTTTTTGTCATTATTTGATCTTTGCCTTCACGCAAAACATACTTTGCATTTAGTGATAAATTACCAAAAACAACACCCGTCCCAATAGCTCTCTCGTCGACATAAGGCACTTTTAAGCCCTTAAAAGTCGTTTGATTTGCGATTTTACGCAGTGTAAAATTTTGATTTGGCAGATCTCTAGTGCCTTCAAACAATAAATTATTTAAAATTTCATCATTTAGCTTCCAAGCAAACGAATTTCGTCCATAATATCGGTTTGCGCCAAAACTAATCAACCACTTTTCACTACCCAAAATATCATAAATGCCCGCAAATCTGGGCGAAAGAGTAGTTTTATTTAAAAAGCTATCATAATCAAATCGCACACCAGGACGCAAAGTAAGACGTTTAAACAAAATTTCATCATCTAAATAGACGCCAAGCTGTCTCATTTTCGCTTGAATTTTTCCCTTTTTATAGACTTGAGTGCGTTTAAAAAACTGCTCCACAGCAAAACCCGATCCATCATCCTTTCCGTAACAAAGAGGATCATTTGGCAAGCATTTTGAATACTCGGGCTTTATTTTGCCAGTTTGTGGATCAAATATCTCAAATGAATTAAACGCTTTTGCCAATTCTAAATTTGTCTTATACTCTTCTATTGAATTTTTAATATCTTCATGATGTTTTATCCTAGCTTCTAGTGCATTGAATTCTTGTGAGCCATATTGTTTATTTAGTTGCTCTTGTTTATAGTGCTGTATTATCTTTTCTTGTTCGCTAATTTTTTGCTCGGCTTCTAAAATTTTAGAATCATATATCTCACTATGGGCTTCACTTGAGGCATCGCCGGCAAAATATGATGTTTGCGGAGAGTAAAATTTACCTATTTTATAAGCATAATCAAACCCGAAATTTATCTTATGGGTAGTATTACCAAGCGTAAGCCCATTAGTTAAAATATCAAAATTATAATCCATACTCTCTTGTGATTGTTCTAAATTTCCATAACCTCCCTCGTAGCTCTTGCTATTTTCCCTCATAGCTCCCCAGCCACGATCCCACCAAGAAATCAAATAATTCGTATCGCTTTTGCGCTTTTGCGTCAAGCGAGAATAGGCCAAATTTTGTTCTATTTTGAAATTATCATATTCTGATTCTAGTTTTAAACCAATCATAAAATCTTTTCCAAATTCTTTCGAATAAGAATCAATAGAGTGCGCTAAATAGTTATCGCTGCTATTTGGTGCGTAAGAGATGGTAGGTATAAGCGTGTGTGTATCGTCTATATAGTAGATGCCTTTTAAGAAAAAATTATCTTGTTTGCGTTTTAATTTTTTATCAAAACTAGAGTAAATTTTATTTTTTGTAGCTTCATCTAAACTTTTTACTCTATCCAAATTTATATAATTTTTATCAAAACCACTCTGTGGAAATTGCGATATTATGCGTGAAAATGCAAACTCAAGACCAAATTTATCATTAACAAAACCCTCAGCAAATGCGCGATAGGCGGTTTTTTTAAATTTTTCTTGATGTGGAATTATCGCGCCATATCCATCTATTTTTTTACCTTTGGCGGTATCTTTTTCAACAAATTTACGCATCCATTGGCTACGAGTGTGCGATACGCTAAATTTACCACCGAAATTTTTACTAGGTATTTTCGTTTTTACATCAATAACACCACCATTAAACCCGCCAAATTTAGCTGGCACCAAACTATCATAAACATATATTTTATCTACAAGAGATATATCCAAATTTAGCCCTTGAGATTTTGAGTCCATCAATCCAAATGGCAAAGTGTGATTGTCGTTGTATTTTTTAAGAGCGTCTGGATTTAAATCATTGTTTGCATTTATTCCATCGATACTAAAATTATTTTGATAGAAAAACCCGCCATTGATACTAATGTCTTGCGGTGAAATTTCACCAGCATTGTTGGAATTTTTGGCATCGCGTTTAAATTGAACATTAGGATGAATGCGAAGTGCGCTAGTAATATCACCATTTTGAGGAGCCATCATACCTAGTTGGGCACTAGAAATTGTTGATTTGCCGCCGAATTTATCAATCTGCGTTGTTTGGTTAGTAGAATTAATATCAGCAACTACTTTAATTACATCTAGCGTATTTGCTTGTGTGGTATTTGGGATTTGTGAAATTGATGCATTTATAGTCTCGATACTACAAAAACCGACCAAAAAGAGAGTTGGATTAAAATATTTTTTCATGAATTTAACGCTACCTTTTTAATAATTTTTTTCAAAAGTGGGATTATACAAAAAGTAGCTTAACTGCAAATGAATATCATAATATTAATTTAGTGACAAATTTGTCACTAAATTAATCGTAATTTAATTAAATCTTTGATAGACAAATATTTTCATCTTTCGCGCTAATCTCGATTTTATCGCCACTTTCAATCTCTAC
>CAUUFG010000061.1:0-8905 GCA_963544335.1 uncultured Campylobacter sp. | reverse complement strand
TTTTTTAATTCAAAATAATTTAATACTTCATCATATTCGTTACGATTATTTATAAAAATATTCAAAAAACTTCCACCTGAAAAATAAATAACAAAATTTTTACAGAAATTTCCAAAAATATGAAAAACAAATAAAATATGATTTATTTTTAATAAAATCTTGGTTGTAAGCTATATATGAAATTTAGTTATTCATAAATTTATAAATTGTTTTTCCATTTTTATTAGCGTAATTTGAGATTGTAGTTCCAGCTTTGTTTGTGTGATTTTAGATTGTGTTGGGTTGCGCCTCGTAAAGAACGGCTAAATTAATTTTTTTACGCGTTTTGCTGGGTTTGCGCGTCGCCACTTTAAAAATTTGCACTTTGTCTATACTGTAAATATCAAAATTAAATTTCAAAAAAGTTTTAACGACTTTGCGCGAGTCACTAAAAAGCATAAAATATTTATAGCCTTAAAACGCAAAGTTTCAAAGCATTTTTTAAGTCAAATTTGCCGCCGCTTTTCTAGCAAATTTGACTAAATTCTTAACTAATCTTATTGTTCGCCAGCTTCGATTTTAGCGTAAAATTCACGTCTAAATTCTGCAAATTTACCAGCCATTATCGCGCTACGAATTTGTTTCATCAAATTTAGATAAAAATAGAGATTATGAAGAGACGCTAAGCGATAAAAAGTAAGCTCTTTTGCGCGGTAAAGGTGGTTTAAATAGGCGCGTGAATAGTTTTTGCACGCAGGACATTCGCACTGCGTGTCGATTGGTCGCTCATCGTGGATAAAGCGCGCTGATTTGATATTGATTTTACCAAAGCTTGTAAAAAGCGTCCCATTTCGCGCATTTCTTGTTGGCATCACGCAATCAAACATATCGACCCCGCGCCACACACCTTCCACAATATCCGTAGGAGTCCCAACACCCATCAAATAGCGCGGACGAGCCGTGTCAAGATATGGCATGACACCTTCGATGGTATCATACATGAGCGTATTTTCTTCGCCCACGCTTAACCCGCCAATCGCAATACCATCAAATGGCATCTCACAAAGTGCTTGTGCGCATCTTTTTCGCGCCTCAAAATCGGTGCCACCTTGCGTGATACCGAATATATTTTGGTTACATCCGGTGCCGTTTTCTTGGCGAAATTTATGATAATCAATCGCCTCTTGCGCCCATTTTATCGTGCGATCTACACTTAAATTTACCCTTTTTTTATCGGCTGGAAGCGCGACTAAATCATCTAAAATCATCATAATATCGCTACCTAGTTCATACTGAGTATCTAGCACCGAACGCGGTGTAAAGTAGTGGCGCGATCCGTCTATGTGTGAGCGAAAGTGAATGCCGTTTTCATCTGGTTTTGAAATTTTATTTAGCGAAAATGCCTGAAATCCGCCACTATCGGTCAAAAATGAGCGATTAAATTTGGTAAATCCGTGCAATCCGCCAAACTCTTTTACCAGTGCAGAACCAGGGCGCAAATACATATGATAGGTGTTTGCCAGAATGATTTTTGCGTCCAAAATATCCATCATATCATGCGCATCGAGCGATTTTACCGCACCACAAGTGCCAACAGGCATAAAAACCGGCGTCGCAATTTGCGAATGCGCCGTCGTGATTATCCCAGCGCGAGCTGCGCCGTCTGTTTTATCTATATTAAAAAGCATTTTTTGTATAATCCCCGCTTTAAATTTGGAGCGAAAATGAAAAATATCTTAATCATCGCGGACGGAATTGTAGCTAAACATTACTTAGAAACCATCTTTAAACAAAAAAATATCGTCCATAATTTCACTATTATTAGCTGTAAAAGCGATTTTAGCGGGCTTGATACGGGCGGTTTTGCCTGCGAGTTTTTAAAATTTGATCCTACTAGCTTGATGAAACTTCGCGTTGTGGCTAGTGAAAAATTTGATCGCTTTATAATCGTGCTTGATGAGAAAAATGACGCGATAACAACCTATAAAAATCTCAAAAAAATCAATCCCGAAGAAGAAATTTACTTTATCGACGCTTGGAAAATAGGCAAAAATAATGAAATTTTTAAAGGAGATTTTCATCTAAAATTGATAGATATTTTTGATATTGTCACATCGCGTTTGATGGGAATTTTGCCTGATTTTCCGATTTTAGCGGATAATATCGGTATGGGAAAGGGCGAAATTATGGAGGTTAAAGTCCCCGTGATGAGCGCGTTTTCTTATAAAAAAATCCTACTTTTTCGCAACGAAAAATTCAACATTCCCATGATTTATCGTCACAATCGCTACATCGTAACAAACGATCAAACTACGATTTTTCCAAATGATACGCTTTTGATCGTTGGCGAACCGACTGCCTTGAGGAGTGTTTATGGTGCGATTAAAAGAGAGAGTGGGCAGTTTCCGCTACCTTTTGGGATGAATATCTATTTTTTTGTTGATGTTTTGAGGCTAGATTTAGCAAAATTTGAGCTGTTTTTGCAAAATTTGGCATTTTTGCAGACTAAATTTGCAAATGCAAAGATTTTTATCCGCGTCATAAATCCCGTACCTAGCAAGTTTTTTACGCAAATTAAGGCACTTGAAAATGAAATTTTAATTAGCTATGAAAACAAATTTGACTACTTACAAAACGATATAAAATCTAAAAATATCGGGCTAATTGTTGCAAATTCTGAAATTTTTGCACGCGCAAAACGGACGTTTTTTGAGCTTAAAATCCCCGTTTTAACGCTCGGAAATTTTTTGCTAGAGGCGATAAATAGGGCTGTAATTTTATCAGGTGGGGCTGATTTAAAACAAGAATGTAGCGTGATGTTTGATCTTTGTTCGCAGTTAAATTTGGATATTTATCTACATTTTTTTAATCCAATTTTAAAAAACGCACCGCAAATTTTATCGCAATACAAGGTCTTAGCCGAGCTTTTTAAGCGTGAATTTAAAGTTATTCAAAATGAGAACAATCCGCTAAATTTCTTAAACGCAAGGGCTGATTTATTGCATTTTATACCATTTAATGAGAGTGTTTTGCGTAGTGGCGTGCTATCAAATTTCTCTAAAAATTTAGATGAATTGTATTTTAAGCTAAGCGCAAATCACCAGTTTTTTATACCTAATTTTTATGAAATTTAGATAAAATCGCCACTTTTAATTGCTTAAAAAGGACAAATATGCAAATTGACGTCAATCTTAAAGAAAACAGCTATAAAGTCATAATCGAAAAGCTTCCAAAACTAAATTTTGATCGCAAGGTAGCAATCATCACAAATCAGCATGTCGCGGGGCTTTGGCTAGGTAAATTACTATCAAATTTAAACGCGAAAAGCATTAGCGTAATCACCATAAAAGATGGCGAAGAGTATAAAAATATGGACACGATAGAGTATATTTTAGATTCGCTTTTTAATGAAAAATTGGACCGAAAAAGCCTAATCATAGCCTTTGGCGGTGGCGTTGTAAGCGATATGGCTGGATTTTGCGCATCGATTTATGAGCGCGGAATAGATTTTATAAACATTCCCACGACACTTTTGGCGCAAGTTGATGCTAGCGTGGGCGGTAAAACCGGCGTAAATAACAGCTTTGGGAAAAATTTAATAGGCGCATTTCATCAGCCTCGCGCCGTTTATTGCGATAGCGAGTTTTTATCTAGCCTGCCTGAAAGAGAGTTGCGAGCTGGAATTGCAGAGGCTGTTAAAATGGCGGTTATGTTTGATAGAGAATTTTTTGAATTTTTTGAAAAAAGCTCTTTGCAAAGCAACGATGATTTTAATTACGTTATTAAAAAGTGTGTCGAAATAAAAGCAAAAATCGTCTCACAAGATGAGAAAGAAAGCGGTGTGCGCGCTGTGCTAAACTACGGGCATACGTTTGCGCATGTGATAGAAAATGAGACACATTATAAAAGATATTTGCACGGCGAGGCTGTCTCTATCGGAATAAACATGGCAAATATGCTAGCAAAAGATCTAGGGCTAATATCAGCGCAAGATGTGGAGCGTGTTAGGGTCGTTTTAACAAAATTTAAACTACCAACAAGATATCTAATAAAAGATATAGATGCATTTTATGAGGCTTTTTTCTTGGATAAAAAAACACAAGAAAAGCGCGTAAAATTTATCCTGCCTCAATCTATTGGCAACTACACTTTGCGTGATGATATTGAGCGCGAATTTGTTATGAATATGCTCAATAATTTTGGAGCAAAAGCGTGAGAGTACTCGCTCTATTTTTTCTATTTGTATTTTGTTTGATGGCCGATACAAACGATACAAACTCATCAAATTTAACTATAAAAAAAATAGAAAATACAAGTGAGATAAAAGCGCAAATTCAATCAATTGATGAGAGTATAAAGACAAATATTTGGCTCATAAATTTGACAAATTCGCTAAATTACAAAAGACTAAATTTGGAGCTAAAGGAGCTAAAAAAAGAGCAAAATTTAGCGCGCACAAATAGCGAAAAAGCAGATGAGATAAAGACAAAAATAAAGACAATTAGCGAGCAAATCGAGCTATTAAAAGAGTATGAAATTTCACCTTTTGCTTCGATTTTAGCACTGCCAAACATTGATGAAACCGAGCGCGTAACAAACCCGATAAAAATCATCGCAGGTTATTCAAATATCAAACATCTTGAAGCGATAAAAGCTGAATATTTAGCGAAGCTAAATTCGCTTGATATGCTAATTTCAAAGCTAGAAAATAAGCAAAATTTATTGCTAAGCTTGGGAAATTTAGATGAAAATTTGCGCGAATTAAATATTTTAAAAGACGAACTAAACGAATTTCGTTCAGCGCGCGCTGTTGGCATTACCACATATGGCGTTTTCGAGAAAAAAATCGACGAGCAAATCGTAGCGATTAAAAAAGACATAACCGCGCAGATTAAACACAGCGCGAATATCTTTTTTTGGATTATCGGCGTTATTTTGATTGCGTTTATTTGTAAATATTTTACGAAACGCTACATCAAAGATAATGAAAAACTATACATTACAAACAAAGTCATAAATATCATAAATATCTTGCTTATTATGCTTATTTTGCTCTTTGGCTATATAGAAAATATCGGCTATTTGATTACTATTTTAGGATTTGCTTCGGCTGGTCTTGCGATCGCGATGAAAGATATGTTTATGAGCATTTTGGGCTATTTTGTCATCATTATCGGTGGTAGTTTGCGTGTGGGCGATAGAATACGCGTAAAGCACGTAAATGGCGCAAATTATGTCGGCGATATTGTGGATATTTCGCTACTTAGGATTACGATTTATGAGGATATAACCTATACAACATATCTGGAAAATCGTCGCGCTGGGCGAATTATTTTTATCCCGAATAATTATATTTTTACCGAGCTAATATCTAATTATTCTCACAATGGAATGAAGACCGTGTGGGATGGGATAGATATCTTGCTTAGCTTTGATAGCAATCATAAAAAAGCGATGTGGATTATCAAAGAGATCGTCAGACAGTATTCAAAAGGCTACACAGATATCGCCAAAAAACAGATGACAAAATTACGCGATCAATACTCTATTAGAAACTCAAACGTCGAGCCACGAATTTATAGCTTTTTTGAGCAAAGCGGCATACAAATTAGCGTTTGGTATATGACAAATTCGTTTGCTACTTTGGCTCTTAGAAGCACAATTTGCGCTGAAATTTTAGAGAGTTTTAGCAAAGAAGATGATATTAAAATCGCCTATCCAACTCAAACGCTATATTATGAAAAGAAACACAATCCAAATTTGAGCGATGAAAACGGGAGTGAAATTTGAAAATTTACTTTAAAACTTTTGGCTGTCGCACAAATATCTACGACACCGAATTTATGAAAAATTTCGTAAAATCCCATGAAATCGTCGCCAATGAGCACGACGCTGATATAATCGTAGTAAATTCTTGCACCGTTACAAATGGCGCAGATAGCGACGTAAGAAACTATATAAACCGTGCAAACCGCGAAAATAAGCGCGTTTTGATGACTGGCTGTGGGGCTATTTCGCGCGGAAAAGAGCTGTTTGATACCAAAAAGGTTTTTGGCGTTTTTAGCATGGATGAAAAGCAAAATATAGATGAGTTTCTTTCTCGCCAAACCAAATTTATCAGCATAAATCAGCAAAATAAAATCGATAAAAATATCGTTACGCACTTTGAAAATCACGCAAAAGCTTTTATTAAAATTCAAGAAGGCTGTGATTTTAGCTGTTCTTATTGCATAATTCCTAGTGTGCGCGGAAGAGCTAGAAGTCTCGATGAAATGATGATTTTAAATGAAGCGCAAAATCTAATCAAAAATGGCTTTAATGAGCTTATTTTAACCGGCACAAATATCGGCTCTTATGGTAAGGATACGGGCTCAAATTTGGGGAAATTGCTACAAAAAATCGGGCGAATTTCTGGTTTAAAGCGCGTCCGTTTGGGTAGCATCGAGCCAAGTCAAATCGATGAGAGCTTTCGCGAAGTGCTTAAAGAGAGCTGGATTGAGCGCCATTTGCACATTGCACTTCAACACACTAGCCAAAAAATGCTGACGATTATGCGCCGTAGAAATCGCGCTTTTCGCGACATTGAGCTATTTGGTGAGCTAGCAAATTTAGGCTTTGCGTTAGGGACTGATTATATTGTGGGGCATCCTGGCGAGAGTGATGAAATTTGGGCTGAGGCGTTAGAAAATTTCAAAAAATTTTACATAACACACATTCACGCTTTTATCTATTCGCCACGCGATGGGACGCTATCTGCGAAAATGGGCGCGGGGATTAATGGCACGATCGCAAAGACGCGCTTAAAAACATTGCAAAATATTGTCTTTTTAAACAATTTTCAATTCCGTCAAAATTTGCGTAAAAAAAGCGTAAATTTAGATGTATTAATCGAGCGCAAAAATGGTGAGTATTTTGAAGGCTACGATCAATTTTATAATAAAACTCTCATCAAATCAGATAAAAATTTAACCAAAAAATGGGTAGAAATAAAGGATTACAATGTCGAAACTAACGCAAATTTGGCACAGCTTTAAAGAGAATAAATTAAACCTTATCTTGGCGTTTTTGCTTATTTTGATTGTGCTACTTAGCTTTGTCTATTTTCGTGCGCCTAGCTCATATATTAGCTTTGATGAGTATCAAAATTTGCTCACAAACAAGCTTATTGAAGACGCCTATATCGAGGGCGATAAGGTCTATGTTAAATATAGCGGGCGATTTTATGTCGTGCTAAAAGATAGCATTGATCTGCCTGAGCTTTTTCGTGCGACGAAAATTTCAAAGCCTGACGAACACGAAATTTTAGAGCTTTTTGCGGTATTTTTTGGCTCGATGATGCTATTTTATGGTGTTGTTTTTTTCATAAATCGTCGCACCAAAGAGCGCATGGATGAGTTTAATAAACGCCAAATTCAGCTCATAAAAACAGCCAATCAAAACAGAGAAAATTTTATAAAACCGACTATTTCTAGCGTTAAATTTAGCGATGTTGCGGGGATTGATGAGGTTAAAAGTGAGCTTAGCGAAATTGTGGATTTTCTGAAAAATCCAGAAATTTATCGCAAATTTGGCGTGAAACTACCAAAGGGAATTTTAATGGCAGGAGCTCCAGGAGTCGGCAAAACGCTAATCGCAAAGGCTGTAGCAGGAGAGGCAGGCGTTCCATTTTTCTACCAAAATGGCGCGAGTTTTGCTGAAATTTACGTAGGCGTAGGCGCAAAAAGAGTTCGTGAGCTATTTGCTATCGCAAAATCGCACGCCCCAGCGATTATATTTATCGATGAGATTGACGCTGTTGGCAAGGCGCGCGGAGATGGGCGAAATGATGAGCGCGAGGCGACATTAAATGAGCTTTTGACACAAATTGATGGCTTTGAAGATAGCACGGGTGTGATAATAATCGGCGCGACGAATAAAATCGATATGATTGATGATGCGCTTTTGCGCCCAGGGCGGTTTGATAGGCGCGTGTTTGTTGGGTTGCCAAATTTTAAAGAGCGCGTTGAAATTTTTAAAATTCACCTTAAAAATAAGTCCTGCGATGTTGATTTAAATAAAATTTCGCGAATTTCTGTTGGGTTTTCGGGGGCGGCGATCGCGACTTTTGTAAATGAAGCCGCGGTTAATGCTGTGCGTAGAAAATCGCCTGTAATTGAGCTAATCGACTTTGAAAATGTGAAAAATCGCGTCGCATTTGGCAAGAAAAAAGAGCTGATTTTAGACGAAACGGAAAAGCAAATTCAATCCTATTATCAAGGCGCAAAGGCACTTTGTGCGTTTTGGTTTGGGGTTGAGTTTGAAAAAATTAGCCTTTTTGATGATGATTTTATTAGGCGAGATAGAGAAATTTTTTCTAAAAGCGAGCTTATGAATGAGTTAAAAGCGCTTCTTGCTGGTTATGCAGCACTCTTGCTCTATAAAAATGACAAATTTAATTTAGCGCGTGGCGATATTGCGCGTGCGAATGAACTTGCGCATAAAATGGTCTTTGAATACGCGATGGGCGATGGCTTTTTGCGTAGCGCGAATGAGTGCGCGGATACTCTTCAAAGCGCGTTTGATGAGGCAAATTCGTTTTTACAAAGTGTGCCATTGGTGTTAAATGAGATCGCAAAATATATTTTTATTAACGAAAACATCGATAAAAAGCGCGTTGAAGCGATATATCATGAAATTTTGCAGGTGTGAATTTGGTATTATTTTGACGGAGTGGTTTTAAAAATTTTGTGCGAGAGTTTGCAAAACCTCTTGCGCAAATTTTAGCCAAAATACCGTACCTAGAAATTTATAGCTGTTAAACACAGGCAAATTTAAAGTGATAAAAATAGAAATTTCGTCGCGCTAATAGAATGCAAATTATTCGCCAAAATTAGACAAAATTTAAAAAATATAAATATGCAAAATGAAAATCACGCCAAATTTACAC
>CAUUFG010000060.1:0-9239 GCA_963544335.1 uncultured Campylobacter sp. | reverse complement strand
AAAAGCTATCCGCATACTCTCTTTGTAAAATTTCGATAATACGCAAAAAATCTTTATGCAAAGTAGGCTCACCACCTAAAATGTTAATAAGTTTCCATTTTTTACCCAAAAATTTACTCTCATTAATAAAACATTTTATGTCATCAATCGTCATACTCTCAGATGAGGGGGCATATCCGCAAGATCTATTGCACCCTTTGCATTTTAGATTGCACTCAAATGTTATATCGATTTCAATCATGTCTAAATTCGAAATAAATTTTTTTCGCCCTTTGACTACGTCTTTTGGCGATAGCGGAGGTTTTTCAAGAATCTCTTTTATAGAGTGCTCTTTAAGTTCTCTATTTGCGTCTTTCTTGTCATAATCACGCTCGTAGTAGTAGTTAATAAAATCCATCTGCAACGGTGATGAACTCATTTGGGCAATAGGAACCATCATAGCGTAGTCATCGCATTTTTCTATCCATTTTCGCTTACTTAGCCTTGCTTCTTTATCCTCGTACATAAAATACGAAAGCGGAATCGAGTCAAAAAGATATTTTTTAAATGTTTTTAAGTGTTGCCATACATTGCCGCCGGTTTTTCGCGGCTCCATAAAATTTACCGGATAACGATAATGCGGCTCAAGCCTATACGTCTGATGAACGCGACCGCAAGTCATATCCACGCCCCACATATCATACTTTTTATAAATGTCAAAAAGAGCTTCTTTGCCTATTAACGCATCATCGGTGTCGACGCATACAATGATTGACTCTGGATTGTCGCAATAATAATGAATCGCCAGATACTCGCACTGCATTTTTGTTTGCAAAGTGCGACCTTTAATAAAAGTCACCTTATTTTTATATGGTTTGATGATTTGCTCGATAAATATCGAAATACCAGAATTTGAGCAATCATCATAAAAAATAACTCCAAACTCTTGAAACGTTTGGCTAATCAAAGAAAACCACATACGTAAAAATTTATGAATATTCAAGTCCCTAAAACAAGAAATCACTATCATCTTTTCGCTGCGCTTTGGCATGCACCAGTCATAAAATGAGCCGTTGCAATCAAACTCGCCAAACTGTAAATTTGGGATATAACCCTGTTCTACCCTATCTAAAATATTCATCCAGCTATAGGCATTTGTTTTTCGGTAGTTTTGCGGATGGATGTAATAGCTATGCCTATCTCCGCCTCTTATAGAGCAAAAACCGCGATCTTTTTGTAATTTTTCTAAAGAGCGATACCAAGTAAGCTGTAGTTTTAAATTTTCATCAACCGTATTTGGTAAAGGCATAACGCTAAAAAGTCGCCTTTTATCAAAAAGTCCCATTCTAACTTCCGGTACAAAACCGCCGTTTTCAAAACCAAAATAAGCCTTGGATTTTTTGTTATAGATATTAAAACCGACAAATAAGACATTTTTATTTTTTTGAATTTCGCTTATCATGTCAGCCAAAAATGAGTGATCAATATCTAGCCTACCGATAAGCACATCGCTGTCCATCTGCAAAACATAATCCCCTTCGCATTTTTCAAAGGCATAAAGCTGCGAGCTTATGGGGATATTTGTCGCGGAATGCGTTTGGTTAGTCTCGACATTAAACCATTCTTTGTTTATCCTAGTTGTTTCATCGGTATCATAAATCACAATTCTATCAATAATACGCTTTTGACGCAAATTTTCCACAATATCTATAAGTTTTTTAAAATCGGCATTATCTGTAAATTGTCTAGCAAAATCACTCTGTTTAGTGTCAATAGAAACTACGACTTCGTAAAAACCGTTTGGATAAGAAAGCTGTCTAAAACGATGTGTTTAATATTAACTTCTATCGTCTGAACATCTTGCGCGCATGTTTTTATGAGTAGAGAAATCTTCTCTTTCAACGGCAACAAACTTTTATAGCCGATAGCGATCGACTGCGGTTCAAAATCATTGTTTTCGTTTAAAATAATATCCGAAATTTGAATATCGCAAAGATAGAGATTTTCTTTTATTTTTGAAAAAAATAAGTCCTCAAGATGCGGGAGGGTTTTTGCATTATAAATTTCATACTCTAAGTCCGAAAATTTATTTATCGTTATATCTTTAAAAGCTTTTTTTGACTCCGCAAATATTATATTAGAAAACACTTCGTTTACAAATTCGCGCGCGCCTTCTAGCTGGGGCAAATTAAAATTATTAACCGCGCTTCTTTGCAGTTTTTTTAATTGTGTATTATCTCGCTCATGCAAAAATAGATACATTCTAACGCATGCGTTTAAAAATAGATTGTCGCTGTAATATACGCTCGCATCCATATCGACTAATTTTAAATTTTCGCCTACTTTAATAAAATTCTCTTTTTTACAATCCTGCACTATAATCTTTTTTTGCCAGCACTCAGTTAAAAATAAAACAACATCTTTTTGCGTAAATTTATCTACCGCAGTAGACGGTTCATATTTGTATTTTTGAATAAATACATTTTGGTATTCTATTACCTCTTCAAGATGATAAAATGACTTAAAATCCTCTTTTTCAAAGAAAAAGGTTAGATGTCTGTAGGTATTCCATTTATTTTTACCTTTAAAAAACGGCATTATTACTTTATATACGTATGAGCTATCGTGAAATACGACGCCCTCAAAACCTTGTCCGAGATAATGAGCCTCTTTTATCCCCATGTCGTCCAAAATATCTTTAGCTTTTAATTTTCTTGCTTCATCTTACATAGCCGCATCGCCTCCTCGTATAGTTGTTTCCTTGCGTTTAAGTACTTTTCTGTTTGTTTATTATCTGCCGTTTTGTTTCCGCTTAGATTATAGATCGTAAGTAAAATATCCTCGGCAAATTCTATTTTTAAATTTTTATCATTGAGTAAAAGTCGCACAAGTAAAAAATGATCTTCTGCGCTTGAAATTTCAGGATAATCTTGTAGACTATTGGGTGTAATAAAAACATTGCAAGATGGAAGCTCCGCCTGGGCAACGCCCTCGCTCATCTGCTTCAAACGATTTAAAAGATATGTTTTATTATCTAGTTTTGATGTTGCTATATTAACCCGGTCAATAATTTTTCCATCAAACCTGAGATAGTTTCCTGCCACTAAAACATCAGGCTTTATATCATCAAATTTACGCTCTATCTTTGAAAGAACCGTTTGATCTGCATATTCATCATCGGCATCTAGCCGTCCGATAAATGATACCTTTTCAAAAAGTATTCTTATATAGCGGTTTATATCATTTCTTGTTTTGGCTACGTGATGATTTTTTACATCTATTATCACTATTTTTTCATTTTTAAGAATATCGCCAAGAGTCTTTTTCCAGTCATCGTTAGAATCATCATCTGCTATCAAAATCCAAACATCGCGCTTTACGCCCTTTTGTCCGAGGATAGACTTCAAACCGCGACGAAGTGTATTTTTGTTATTATGGACTGCAACGCCAATTACTATCTTTTCAGCTTTGCTATATTTATGAACTAGGTTAAAAATTTTCTTGATATTTTCAGATTCTTGATAATTAAAAAGCTTTTTTGCTCTTTGCAAGGCTTGATCAAGCAAGTCTTGAAAGTAGAGCCTGATATATTTTATATGAAAGCTATTTAAACCATCTGTTTTAGTAGTAAAATTTGACGTAACGCTATCTTTTGAAACAAAGTGATTAATAAGTGCTATTGGGACAATCTTTATATTTTTATTTGAATACTTTTGCAAAAAACGAATCATCAAATCTCTGTCCGTACAGCTTGCAAGCGTTTCATCAAAGCCACCTATGCTTCTTAAAGCACCAAAACGAAAAAACATATTACTGCCCTGAATACCGGGATTGCCTTTTAAAAAGCTACTAATGTTTATATCTTCCACTTCAAAAGAACTACACGTATCACAATCGCTTCGTTTTATGAAACCAAAGACAGCATCAAGCATCTTGGGCGATGATGCCACCGCATCATAACAACTATCGATATATTCTTTACACCAGCTATCATCGTCATCTAAAATAGCCACATAATCATCTTCGGTAAAAATTGTTTCATACCATTTAATCCCGGAATTCCAAGCCCCTGTTCCGCTCATATTTGGGGTTTGTAGGTTTTTTATGTAATGAATTTTGTTATTTTTTAGTTCGAAAATTCTCCGCTCTATGTCTTTGCTTGCGGACTCATTTTGATTATCGTCGACAATCAAGACATAATCTGGATTTCGTTTTTGATTAAGAACAGAATACAAAGAGCGCGAAAATAGTAAATCGTTTCTATTTAAAGATGAAGCTATCATCACGCCGATTTTAGGCTTTTTCATTTTTATTGCAACCTTTAGATAAAATTTAGATTATAAAGCACTATGCGTTAGGCCAGTATAGGGCTTTGCTTTATTAAATTAAGCTCCGCATTTTTCAAGCCTCCAGCACCGCGCCGTTGCTTGCGTTTGTGACTAGCTTTTGATACTGCCTTAACCAGCGCGATTTTACCTCTTTACCCTCATATTTCCACTCAGCGCGACGGGCCGAAATTTCATCATCGCTTAAAAGCGCGTTTATGCTAAATTTATCCACATCAATCTCGATTATATCACCATCGCGTAACAATCCGATCAATCCACCCTCCGCAGCCTCAGGACTTACGTGCCCGATACTTAATCCCCTAGTCGCCCCGCTAAAACGCCCATCAGTGATTAGAGCCACATCAGCGCCAAGCCCACGCCCCACGATTAGCGATGTAGGGCTTAGCATCTCTTGCATTCCAGGCCCACCGCGCGGCCCTTCGTAGCGGATCACGACGACATCGCCTTTTTGCACTTTGCCACCCGAGATCCCAGCGATCGCCTCATCTTGGCTATTAAAACAGACCGCCTTGCCCCTAAATTTGCGCTCACCGATGATTCCGGCGGCTTTTATTACGCACCCTTGCTCCGCTAAATTCCCAAACAAAATCGCAAGTCCGCCGACCTTAGAATAGGCATTTTCCACGCGTCGAATCACGCTCTCATCGGCAATTTTTGCATCTTTTAATCTCTGGCTCAAACTCACTCCCTCAATACAAAGCGCGTCTAATCTAAGCAAATTCGGATCAAATTTAGCTATCTCGCCCATCACTGCGCTCATTCCACCCGCTCTAGCTACATCTTGCATATGCACAGACGGCAAAGATGGCGCGATTTTGGCGATATGTGGCACGGCGCGGGCGATGTCGTTTAGCTGTGCGATTTGTAGTGGCGCGCCCGCCTCGCGCGAAATAGCTAGCATATGCAAAATTGTGTTTGAGCTCCCGCCCATAGCCATATCGATCACCATCGCATTTCGCACGGATTTTTCGTTTATTATGTTGCGAATTTTATAGCGATCATCTAGCGCAATCTCGCAAATTCGCCTTGCCGCATGGCGCAAAAGCTCTTCGCGCTCAGGCGTTAATGCTAAAATCGTGCCGTTTCCACTAAGCGCAACACCCATAGCCTCACAAAGCGTATTCATAGAATTTGCAGTAAACATTCCAGAGCAAGAGCCACCACCCGGACAGGCCTCGCACTCTACAAATTTAAGCTCACTTTCTGAAATTTTCCCAGTCTCATATGCGCCAACAGCTTCAAAAGCCGAATTTAGATCAAGTGCTTCGCCATTTTGCCCCACTCCAGCAGCCATCGGCCCGCCACTTACAAAAATCGTCGGGACATTTACGCGAAGTGCACCCATTAGCATTCCAGGGACGATTTTATCGCAGTTTGGTATGCAAATTAGCGCATCAAGCGAGTGCGCGTTCATCACGCTTTCGATCGAATTTGCGATAATTTCACGACTAGGCAAGCTATAAAGCATGCCCCCATGCCCCATCGCGATGCCATCATCTACGCCGATTGTGTTAAACTCAAACGGCACACAGCCATTTTTGCGAATTTCGTCTTTGATTATTTGTGCGTATTTATTTAAGAAAAAATGCCCCGGAATTATCTCGATAAAGCTGTTTGCAACGCCGATAAATGGCTTATTAAAGTCCTCATCTTTTAATCCTGTCGCGCGCAAAAGTGAGCGGTGCGGGGTGCGTGTGTAGCCCTTTTTGATTATGTCACTTCTCAAATTTGATCCTTTTTTTAAGTGAAATTTAACGGGCGATTTTAGCACAAATTTATGTATAATTGCGCCCAAATTTCACCCCAAAAAGGACAAAAATGCAGGTAAATTTACTAAATTTTACAGACTTAAAAATTTGCTCTCACGCAATTCGCACATGCTGGCAAAGCTTCGATAGGGGCGATAACGGTGGCGAAAAAGATATTGAATTAATCGACCGCGTCGGCAATAAATTTAAACACGCCTCAACGCTAGAACACCTAAATTACACCTTTTACATCAGCGGAATTTCTCGCGCGTGTTTGCAAGAATTAGCGCGTCATAGAATAGCTAGTTTATCGGTAAAATCGACGCGTTACACGCTAAAAGAGCTACGAAATGAGACCGAATTTGAGCTTAGCGATTTTGCGCGGGCTAGCAAATATATCGTGCTTACAACAAATGAGGCAGTTGATAATGCAAGCATCAAAGCGCTAGAAAATTTGCGCGAAATTTTACAAGGTCAAATTTCACTAGACATCGCAAAATATTGCTTAATAGAGTGCTATAAAACAGAGCTAACATGGACGATAAATGCACGAAGTTTGCAAAATTTTATCGCCCTTAGAACAAGCAAATCAGCGCTTTGGGAGATTAGAAATTTAGCGCACGAAATTTACTCTGCACTTCCAAATGAGCACAAATTTATATTTCAAGATTGCATTGAGGATTAAATTTTGTTAATAAATTTAGTCTATTATTCGGCTCTTTAAATTTATAAGGAGATAAAATGAAAGTTACTTTCAAAGGTGAAAAAGCTGGTCTTTTTGGCGTAGTTGAAGTTGGCGATTTAGCGCCTGAAGTAGAGGTTTTAGGTCAGGATTTAAAGCCTGTAAAAATCGGTGGAAGACAAGATAAAGTGCAAATTATCGCATCCGTGCCATCAATCGACACTAGCGTTTGCGCGACACAAACTCGCAAATTTAATCAAGGCGCAGCTGATAATGAGCTAGTAAAATTAAGCGTCGTTTCAAAAGATTTACCATTCGCCGCTAAGCGTTTTTGCGGGGCTGAGGGCATCGATAATATCGGTGTTTACAGCGATTTGCGTGGCGAATTTGGCGCAAATTATGGCGTAGTGTTAAAAGATTGCCCTTTGGCTGGGCTTTTAACACGCACAATTTTTGTCATAGATAAAGATGGCGTTGTAGTTTATAAAGAGATTGTAAGCGAAATCGGCAACGAACCAAACTACGAAGCAATTCAAGAGATAATCAAAAAAATCGGCGCTTGCAACGGGCATTGTGGTGTAAAATAGTCCACAAAATTTGGCTAGAAATAGCCAAATTTACACCCTCAAAACTGCATAAATTTCTAACAAATCAACGCAAAAAATATCCTTTTAAAACAAATCCAATCAAACTAATCCAAATTTCACATAAATTTCACTACAATTGCGCTTTTATTTTGGAGAATTGAATGTTAAACGAAATTTTTAGAGAGTATGATATCCGCGGAATTTTTGGCGATGATTTAAACGAAACAAACGTAAAAGCCCTTGGCAAGGAGCTTGGCGCCTATTTTTATGAGCGTGGCGTAAAGACGCTTAGTATCGGGCGCGACGCTAGAACGCACGGCGAGACGATTTTTGGTTGGCTTGTTAGTGGGCTAAATTTGAGCCAAATTGAGCTTTTTGACATAGGACTTTTACCGACGCCTGTTGGCTATTTTAGTGTGTTTTGTGGCAAATTTGACGCAAATATTATGATAACAGGCTCACACAATCCAAAAGAGTACAATGGCTTTAAAATCACGATTTTCAAAGATAGCTTTTTTGGCGTAGCTTTATCGGAATTTGGCAAAAAAGTTATCCGAAGTGCAAATAAAAAACTCTTTATCCCAGATAACTTTTCGATAACTAAATTTGACATTAAAACGCCCTATTTGCGCTTTTTGGAGCACGAATTTAGCGGGTTAAAAGGGCTTGATTTAAATTTCGCGATAGATTGCGCAAATGGCGCGATGGGCGCGGTTGTTCCGCAATTATGCGAGGTATTGGGTTTAAAAGCGCAAATTTTATTTTCTGAGCCTGATGGAAATTTCCCAAACCACCACCCAGATCCATCAATCAAAGAGAATTTAAAAGATATACAAACCGCAGTAACAAACGGCGCGAAAATCGGCTTTGCTTTTGATGGCGATGGCGATAGAATCGCCGTTATCACCCCTAAGCGCAATATAAAAGGCGATGAATTAGCCTATCTTTATTCCCTAAAAATGGAGCGCCCAATAATCTTAGGCGAGGTAAAATGCTCTCAAGTGATGTATGATGAAATTAACAAGCGCGGACAAGCAATCATGGGAAAAACAGGGCATTCAAACATCAAAAAAACGATAAAAGAGAACCCGCAAATCGCCCTTGGCGCCGAGGTTAGCGGACATATTTATTTTAAAGAGCGATATTTTGGCTTTGATGATGGGCTTTATGCGATGTTACGTCTGCTAGAGCTTGTGCAAAATGGCGTGGATTTAGATGCGGAGTTGGAGCGTTTGCCACGCGTTTTTAGCACAGATGAGATCAAGGTGCAAACTAGCGATGAGCTTAAATTTCGCGTGGTCGATATTTTAAAAAATCGCCTAAAACGTCGCGAAAAAGCACTGCCAAAAATCAACGAAATTATCGAAATTGACGGCGTTAGAGTGCATTTTGATGGTGGTTGGGCGTTAGTTCGCGCAAGTAATACAACGCCTGTGATTGTGACACGTTTTGAGGCAAATACGACTGAATTTCGCGATGAATTGCAGGCAAAATTTGGCGCAATTTTAGATGAAATTTTAGCCGATCCAGACGCGGCGCAAAATGCAATTTTAGAGGAATTGCAAAATAGCGAACAAGATGATTTTAAAAAGAGAAAATTTGGCGCGAAACGAACGCGAAACGAACGCGAAATGGGTGGCGAATTTATAGATAAAGCGCGTCGCAAATTTGAGCGCAAAGATTTTAAAGACGAAACGAACCGCGACAAAGATGTTAAAAAGAACAAATTTGTCAAAGATAAATTTGAGAGAAAAACAGATAAATTTGGCGAAAGAAAAAATAAATTCGGCGAAAAAGATGGCGCAAATGTTGATGCAAACGATACAAAAAGCAGATCAAAATTTGGTGCGAAAAAATTTATTAAAAGTGGCGATAAAGCTAAATTTGGCGAAAA
>CAUUFG010000059.1:0-9614 GCA_963544335.1 uncultured Campylobacter sp. | reverse complement strand
TTATTTGTATTTGCAAATTTATTATAAGACATTAAAGCCATTTAAGGTTTCTCCTCTTGCTTAAAAAGTGGCGGAGCATTTTTCCCCTTTATTTCCCCTCTGTTTTTGTAAAAATGCATGATATTCTAGGATATCTTAGAATAAGTTTAATCAATAAAAGTGCCTATTATAGGGTATTATGTGGTGTTTTAGAGGCATATAAAATACTTTAAGAAATGATATTATACGAATCCAGCATCCGGAGCCATCCATACTAAAAATCAGTTCATAATTTTGATTTTTTGTCCAATATTTTTGATATTTAAATTTTTAACGTGTTTTATAAGTTAATTCAAGATAATTTTTTAGGCTCAATTAAACTTAAGCGGATTTTTTCTTATCAGTTTTAAAAGTTTTTGATAAAGTTTATATTATATCGTTTCAACAAATTTCAACCAGAGCAGGTGCGTAAATTATTTAAAGCTAGTCTATCCGCATTAGCTTTGATTTTAACGTTTTTTATACCAAATTTCGCTTAAATCGATTGAAACAAGGATCAAGAAGCTTTTACCCAATCAGTAAGAATTGACGATATGAAAAGCACTGATGAGCAAGAAATTTACATTAAAACGGGTACAAAGATTTATAATTTAGTGCATCCTGCCCGCCCATATAAAGGCGATGAGTGGCTACGAAGCAAGCAAGAGTTAGCCAAATTTGGTGAGTTTTGGGAGGGTTTAAACAGCCAAAACCGCTGAGGCCTTTAAAACGCTTGTCGATTGCGTCCACTTCGAAAGAAATGCATAAAAAGTCAAAGAAATTTAAGCTATAAACAAACACCAAAATCAAGCAAATTTTAACAAATTTCACAAAAATAGTTAAAAACAGACTAAAAATTTGCCAAGTTTTATATTGAAATCTTACAAGTGGCAGCTATAATGAAGTCGTAATACCGACGCTTGACGCGATGCAAAATATGCGCGATTATTATGCGGGAGTATAGTTTTAAATCATCAAAATAAACAAGGCTTCACGGGCGAAAACAATAAAGTCTACAAAGGTGCGATGGCATTTTTTGATAGTTGCGATGAAGCGTATTTCGTCAAAAAAATAAAGTCACCTAATCGTAACGCTTGAACCGATGAAACAGCGAGACGATATCAAACCACAATCGCTAATCATAAATACAGCGAATTTAATCCTAGAATTTGATGATTATATGCTTTATACGATAAACAATCGCAGGCACTTGAATACGCAAAGGACATAATCAAAAAAATCCAGGCGGTATAAATCTTAAAAATTTAACTGCTGAAATTAAACGAATGGCAAAATTTGATGAAGTGGAGATTTGCGGAATGAACGTTCTAAAAGCTTTGCTAAAACAATTTAATGGTAGATTTTACAAAATAGAAACCAGCTCAAATCGCTACAACTTTTCAACATTCTACCCACTAATATCCAATAATTAACAAAATTTAATTTAGAGAATTTTTGAACGAAATTTAACGAAATTTAGAAATTTAAAATATGCATATAACAGAAGCCAAAATTGTTTTTAAAAATGCAAATTCTAAATTTCGTTAAATTTCGTTGTTATATTAAAATTAGATTAAGCTATTTTCTCTTTACTGGTTGGGATTTGGAGCGGAGCCCCAATAAAGAAAAATAAGACAATATTTAAAATATGATTGCGTATAATTTACACACAAAAGGTAAAAAAGATAAATTGATAAACGAGCTAAAAACAGCCAAATAAACATAAATTTGAGACGTTAGAAAAATTGCTTTTGGCAAATGGCTTTAAGCTAAAAGGCGTAAAAGGCTCACGTCATCAATTTAGCAATGGTAAATTGCTTTTAACGCTACCATACCATAAGCCAATGAAACCATTTTACGCAAAGCTCGTGCTAAAAGTCATGGGAGAGTTAGAATGAAAAATTTAGAGTATTATTTAAATCTGCCATATAAAATTGAGCTTAAAAAATCACTGAGCCAATAGATGAAAACAAAAAGGTGCGCGTAAATGTAAGCTTATCGCAAGAGCTACTAAACGCCATTGATAGTGTAAGTAAAAATCGCTCAGAATTTTTAGAAAAAGCCGCTAGTGTGGCGTTGTTAAATTACTAAAACAACATAACAAACTTAATATTTTTTTCTTTATAGGTCTCTTGGGGCTCTGCCCAAAACCCCGACCAATAAAGAGAAGAAGTTTAAACTTTTTGTGATAAAACAACAATACATAAGCAAAACAATATAAGGACAAATATATGCAATTTATAAATATCATAGATTAAGGCGTGGAGTGACGAAGCTTGGGACAAATATCGTTTTTATCGATATTTATAGCTTGTGAGCGGTTGAGCCTCTACTTTAAGCGTGCATGCTTGGGTGCGATATCTTAATTTGGTAATGCTTTTAAACGCGCAGCGAGTATGAGTTTACTAGATGTTCAATCGTTTCTGTGATTTTAGTTTTTGCGCTATGCATTGCGTTGAATCTGGCGCAAATTTTATTTGTATTTGGTGTAAAAACAGCTAAATTTGAGTGTAAATTTGCTTAAATTAACGCGCAAAATCAAGTAAATTTCAAAAAAATTTGTTAGAAATTTGTCACAAAAGCCTTGATTTTTTAGTGTTTTTGCTATTTTAATGCGGTTGTGGTTTGTTTAAATAACATAAATTTATGTCAAAACGATAGTAAAATCGGCGCAAATTTAGGGGCAAAAACACTTTGTTTTAAATTTTTATTGCAGTTAAAACCATTTAAAATAGCGCGCAATCAAAAATGCAACGCTTTACAAAATTTATGTGCAATCTAAATTTTTGGCAAATTTGCTTGATATATTCAAGGCTTAAACAAAGCAAATTTGATTTAGCTTTGATAAAATTTTATCCAAATTTTGTTTATTGATTTTTGTGTCACATCAAATTCGCTATCTTTGAGATAGTCAATTTTGCTTAAAATAAAGATAGAAAAATCCACTTTCAATGCGCTTAAATTTGGTAAAGCAAATTCGGGTATAAGCTGGGAAATTTTAGGCTTTGTTGATATGTTTTTTGTCGTTTGCAAACTTATTTTTGCATTTTTATAATGAGTTTTTTATTCGTGTTGTGCTTTTATTTGGCTTAAAAACAGCTTTCGTATATTTTAGAATAAGCTTATAAATGTGTTTGCAAGCTAGAAATTTCGCACTAAATTTACCTGTTTTTCACACTCTATTTTGGCTTAAAATAGCTCTCATTGATTGTGATTTTTTACCAAATTTGGAAATTTTTTAGCACTAATTTGCCATTAAAATTTGAATTTTAGATAAATTTTTGTCTTGAAATTGCGCTAAATTTTGCGGTCCCATTATCTTTAAATTTTTGCAAAAATATTTCAGAATTTTTTAAATTTGCTTTGTAATTTTTTATACATGCCACAACCAAAAACGCGCAGGTAAAAGCGTATAAAATTTCACTATAAATTTGCCAAATTTCTTTTGCTACTTTAAGGATTAAATGAAAGCAAATTTTCCACACGATTTTTAATTTTTGAAATTTTGTTTGCAAATTTGATTTCATAAAAATTCACGCCAAATCGCGCAAAAACCGCCATAAATTAGACTAAATTTCTAAAATTTCACGCCAAATTCGCTCGCAAACCACATAAATGCAAACAACATCGCGCTACCTTTTGGCTTTTGCTCATCGTAGATAAACTCGCGTACCTTTTCAAGCGGCAATAAATAAGGCTCAATGCACTCATCGCCCTCGCCACCACCCGCGCTAATACGCATACTCTCATCGATTTGCGCGTAATAAAGGTGCTGTTTGCTCGCGCCAAAACCAAGCGCGCCAAATGATGAGGTGATTTTTTTTAGTGACTTGACGCGATAACCTAGCTCTTCTTCGACCTCTTCGATTGCGATTTGTTCGTTTGATTTGTTTTTATCTAAAATCCCTGCGCAAAGCTCGTAGCTAACGCCCATTTCAGCGTAGTTTTCGCCAAATTTATGCTCGTGAAACCAAAGGCTTGGCCGAAACTGCTTTACAAGTACAAACGCACGAAATTCTGTGTGAAAAAGCAAAATCCCAACGCTATCATGCACCTCAATACAGTCCCATTTGTGCGCCTTTCCATCACGCTCAAAGAGTATCGAAAATGGCTTTATAAAATTTGATTCTCCCATCGGCACGACACGTAAATTTATCAAATTCGTTAAATTTTGTTTTATAAAAGTATCCATGTCGCAAGTCCTAAAAAGCTAAAAAAGCCGATAATATCGGTCGCGGTTGTCAAAAGTACAGATGAGCCGATGGCGGGATCGATTTTTAATTTTTTCAGAGTTAGCGGGATAACCGCGCCAAATATGCCTGAACACGACAAATTTATCATCATCGCAGCCGCGATTACGACGCCTAAAAGTGGCATATTAAACCAAAAATAGGCGATTATTCCCATTGCCAAGGCAAAAAACGCGCCGTTTATTAGAGCGATTTTTAGTTCGCGCACGATTACGCTTTTAGCGTCTTTAAACTCGATTTCGCCAAGCGCTAGGCGACGCACGGTTACGGTGAGCGCTTGCGTGCCTGTGTTTCCGCCCATTGATGCGACGATAGGCATTAGCACAGCTAGGGCGACGTATTGTTGAATAGTGGTATCAAAAAGAGCGATGATAAATGATGAAAGTAGTGCAGTAGCCAAATTTACCCCAAGCCAAATCCCGCGCGCGCGACCAGCTTTTATAACGCTATCATCTTCTGCTTCTGCTTCGTCATTTACGCCGGCTAGATGGTAAATTTGCTCCGTTGCGCTCTCTGTTATAAAATCGTGAATATCATCTGTTGTGATACGTCCTATCAAAATCCCATCTTCATCTACGATGCCTACTGAGCCTAAATCAAATTCTTGCACCAGTTGCGCGACATCTTCGATATCATCATTTGCGTGCGCAAAATGGGGACGAAACTCGTCGCTGTCGTGAATTTTTAGTAGCTCGCTCAAGCTTTTGCGAAAATCCCAAACAATGAGCTCATGCAAAGGCACGGCATATATCAAACGCCCCGTATCATCGACGATAAAAAGGTGAAATATATTTTCGATTTCGTCTTCTGCTTTTAGTTTTTTTAATTTATCAATTACGTCTGCTAATTTTTCGCTCAAATTTGCGCTAAAAAGTTCTGTTTGCATATACGCACCCGCGCTATTTTCGGCGTAGCGTGAGATTGTCAATATATCTTGTTTGTCATCATCGTCTAGCTCATTTAAAAGCTCTTTTGCCTTATTTTCATCAATATCGTCGATTTTATCGATAATCTCTGCTTGATCGTCGCTCTCTAGCTCTTCGATCGCTTCTACGATTTTATCTGTTGGGAGATTTTCGATGATATCTTTTAGCATATAATCTGGCATCTCAATCGCTGCGTCGCCTAGGCTTTGCGCGTCTAGTTTGTGCAGATAATTTTCGTATTCGTCTTCGTCGTGCTTTTTGAGCGTTTTTAGATGTTCTGTTACGCCTACTGCGCTTAGCTCTTCTTCGTCATTAATATGAAGATCAAGAGAGGCTTTTGCTAGTTCTAATTGTGTGTTTTTATCCATTTTGCCATCCTTTTTATACGAAAATTTAGCCCATTTAAAGATCTTGTAAATTTGGATAATCTTGAAAAATCAGCTGTGATGTTGTATTGGTATCTACTATTTGCTGAATTTGCGCGTTTGCACTCTTTACAAGCGCGTCAAATTCTTTTTGTTGGGTTGTTTTTTCAACCTTTTTTTCTATATGAACAGCTTTTTCAAAATCCATCGCGACATTGTTTTTATAAAGCCCCATGTGTAGATGTGGGCCGCTTGAAAGACCAGTGGAGCCGACATAGCCGATTATTTGGCCTTGCTTTATGCTTTGTCCTTTTTTTATCCCTGATACGTAGCCTTTCATATGCGCATAAAGCGTCTTGTAGCCGCCTATATGTTTTATTTCTATTGTGTTGCCATAGCCATTTTGCCTGCCAACAGATAGCACCACGCCATCTGCTGCTGCGCGGATTTGAGTGCCAGTGGGCGAGCGATAATCTGTGCCTAAATGCGCACGATAACGGCGCAAAATGGGATGAAAACGCTTGAGTGTAAATTTGGAGCTAACCTGCGCGCCAGGGATTGGCAGTGCAAATAAAAATTGTTTTAAAACCTCTTGCCCGTTTTCATCAAAAAATTTGTCGTTGAAAAAATATCTATAAAATTTCTTGCCATTTTCTTCTATCATCGCCGAATTTATCTGTGGTTGTGAGTGTGGGCGGGCGTGACGAATTTTTTGCGTGTAGGTTATGACTAGCTTATCGCCTTTTTTTAATCCTTTGAAATTTACGCCATTTTTAAACACGGCTAAAAAAGCGTTCGCGAGAGCGTTGTTACCTGTGTTGTAGGCTATATCTAGCGTGGGATTTTTGTTTATTTCTATATTTAATACGTCGGTTTTTGTCGTGTAGTTTATCGGGATAAAATCTAATGACCACTTTTTTTGTTTTGTTTGTTTGATCACCATTGCCATCTCTTCGCTAATAGGGACGAAAAATTGCAGTGGATGATCACTGTTATTAAAAAGAACTTGAAATTTAGTCCCCGCTTTTATCTCGGCGGCTAATTCTTTATCATCATCACTTAAATCGTTATATATGGAAAGTGGGATTTTGTGAAATTCTAAGAAATTTGATAAAAAGACGCCTTTTGGCCACTCAAATTCTTCAATATAACTAGCAAAAAGCCAAATTTGCATAGACAAAATAAGAAATATCTGTTTTAACATCTGTTACCTTGCAAAAAAATAAGGTCGCATTTTACTTAAAGATATCTAATATTTCGTTAAAACGCTCAAATTTAGATATAATCGGCACTTTTAAAAATTACCAAATTTTAGGAGAATTTCATGAGAATTTTGGCTACTTTTTTGCTATTTTTATCGATGAGTTTTGGCTTTGAGATGCCACAGGTTAGGGGCGTTTTATCTGATGTAAAAGATGGCGGCGCACGTATTGACAATAGCGATAAAATCGTGCTTGGAAGCTCTGGCGTTGTAATAAGAAATTTCAAAAACGGCGAGAGTTCGATTATAGCTCGCGCTGTTGTTACACAAAAAAATGGTGCATATGCAAATGTGCGCTTTGAAGTGTTTGAAAATTTAGCGCAAGATGCTTTGCCAATCCCTGGTGTGATGCCTAAAAATGGCGATACAATTATTTTAAACTACCTCTATTCACGCGCTGTTATCGTCGCGCCAAACGAGAGCGTTTATAAACAAGTTACCGAGCATTTTAAAAATATAACTTTCATTAGCCCAGACGTTGCGGCGGCCTATCTTGCAGACATTCACAGCCCAAGCCCAAATCGTACAGATTTTCGCAATATTTGCTATCAAAATGCGGCTGGTTTGATATTTATCGCGTTTGATGGAGAGGGAGTTTTTGCCGATTGCGGAAGCTTTAAAACACTTCATTCGTTTAAAAGCGGCAAAGTCTCGGGCTACATGCGCCCATTTTATTCAAATGTTCGTAAAATTTCGGAACATTTTTGGGATATCAACGACGGGCAAATCGGAAATTACGAGAAATATTATAGAAAGCTAATCAAACAAAATGAAGGCGAATGACGAGAAATTTTTTAAAAATTTACTAGGCGAAGAGAACGCCTATTTTGACGAGGCTCACCGCATTGCTTATTGCTATGACGCTACGCGCAAGAGATTTAAGCCAGATGGCGTTTTGTATCCGCGCGATGAAAATGATGTAAGTCAAATTTTAAAATATTGCAACGAAAACAAAATTATAATCGTCCCGCGCGGGGCAGGGAGTGGCTTTACAGGTGGGGCTTTAGCTCACGAGGGTGGGCTTATCGTTTCGTTTGAAAAGCATATGAATAAAATTTTAGAGATTGATGAACAAAATATGGTTGCTGTTGTAGAGCCAGCTTGTATCAATATCAAACTTCAAGAGGCGGTCGCTAAAAAGGGGCTTTTCTATCCACCTGATCCTGCTAGTCAAAATTATTCTACAATCGGCGGTAATGTTAGCGAAAACGCAGGTGGCATGAAGGCTGCAAAATATGGCATAACAAAAGATTACGTTATGGCGCTGCGCGCTGTATTGCCAAATGGCGATATTATCCGCGCGGGAAAGCGCACGATAAAAGATGTCGCTGGATTTAATTTAGCGGGAATTTTAATAGCGAGTGAGGGAAATTTGGCTTTGATTACGCAAATTACCCTAAAACTTCTACCAAAGCCGAAATTTAAACGCACCGCTTATGGCGTTTTTGCTTCGATTGATGATGCGATGAATGCTGTTTATAAGACCTTTTTAGCAGGAATTGTGCCTGTGTCGATGGAGTTTTTGGATAATCTTAGCATTCGCGCTGTTGAGAATAAATTTCATAAAGGTTTACCAATCGATGCGGGCGCGATACTCATTACAGATGTTGATGGCAGTGTTGAAAATGCGCTAGAAAACGACTTGCAAGCGATTGAAAAAGTCTTTAAAGAAAACGGAGCGATAGAGTATAAAACCGCCGCAAATGAGCATGAGAGTGCTGAAATTTGGTTTGCTAGGCGAAATTGTTCGCAAGCGATTACTTGTTATGGGACGCTAAAATTAAACGAAGATATCACCGTGCCACGCTCAAAACTGCCTGATCTTCTTAAAAAAATCGCTGAAATTTCGGCTAAATTTGACGTTACGACGCCTTGTTTTGGTCATACAGGTGATGGTAATGTACATACAAATGTGATGGTGGATAAAAACGATCCAGACGCCGTAAAACGCGGTTATCAAGCAATCGAAGAGATTTTTAAGGCTACGATTGAGCTTGGCGGGACGCTTAGTGGCGAACACGGCATCGGTATTGCAAAAGCGCCGTTTATGCACCTTGCGTTTAGTGATGCTGAGATGAGGATTTTTCGCGAAATAAAAAAGGCGTTTGATCCAAATAATATTTTAAATCCGCATAAAATGGGGCTTTAAACGCCTCTTTTTTAAATTTATAAGGGAAAAAAATGAAAAAATTTAGAAGTTTTGCTACGAGTTTGACGACGGCGACTTTTATCGTTGTTGGTGTTAGTGGCGCTATGCTCTTTTTTGGTATGAAAAGTTTAGGTGCAAAGCTCGTTCATGAGTATATTGGGCTTGCGATGATGGCGGTTTGCGTGATGCATATTGTGGCTAATTTTGGCTCATTTAAAGGCTATTTGCGTGGCGTGAAATTTGCTTCGATTATTTTGATTGTAGCGCTTTGCGTGGGTGCTGGCGTGATGATAAATTTAAATGATAAAAGTGGCGGAAAACCACCAATAAAAGAGATCGCCAAGGCGTTAAGCGCGAAAACTCCAGCGCAAATTTGCGAATTTACCAATAAAGATTGCGCCAAGATCGACGCACTTATTGCACAAAAAAACGCAAATAAAAGTGCTAGTTTAAAAGAAATTTCCGCACAAACTCAGCTTAGCGAAACAAAGCTTTTAAACGCGATTTTTAAAAGTGAAAAGTAAATTTTTAATTTAAAATTTACAAAACAGCTCAAATTTGCCAAATTTAAAAACTAATCGCGCTAATTAAATGTGGTATTTTTATCGCAAATAAATTTGGTAAATTTGATTAAATCTTTAAAAT
>CAUUFG010000058.1:0-9708 GCA_963544335.1 uncultured Campylobacter sp. | reverse complement strand
AGCTGGAATTATATAGAAGCCAAGCTTAAATGTAGATTAAATTTTTTAGAAATTTGTGATAAGTAATAGAGAAATTTAGAAATTTATGTGGAGTGAGCTAAAAAGTTGTGAAATTTAGCTCAAAAGATAATCAAATTTGATGAAATTTCAAAAATAAACCAGAAATTTCACTTATACAAAGCTATTCCCAGCATAGCCTTATCAACATGTTTATTATAATCAGCCAAACTTTCGCCATATCCACTAAAGTATTGCACATATCCTTTAAATGGTGAGCTAAATATTGGGAACATATATCCAAGTTCTAGTGCGCCACGATTTTTACCATCTAATCTTAAATTATTTCGCCACATAACACTAATATTTTGCCTACCAAATTTATACTCAGCACGAATATCGCCATATCCCATATATTGACGAATATCTTTATTCATCTCATCTAAAACAAACGAGTGCCAAATAGTCGGCGTAACGCTCAAATTTCCCATCTCAAATTTCACACTAGCATAAGCCTTATTCCAAGAGCGCGAATTTACGCCGTCTTTGCCGTTTGACTCATGTTTTACGCCTACGCGCACATACTTTGACCCGCTAAAGCTAGTTGGCATAGTATAAAATAGCTCCGGACGATACAAACTCTCCCTAAAAGGCATTGATTCTTTGTGAATTTGCCACCAAGAAGTCTGCGAATACGCAAACGAAAGCGAATCACCGCGTCCAGAAATATCCTCCCAAAATGGCTTTTGAAAGCTAAATTGAAATTTTATCTCATTTTGTTTTCTATCATCTTTAGTATCAAAATCACGCGCATAACCAAGATAATTTGGTTCATAACCTAAAAGAAAAAATTTATCATCATAACTAAGCTTTGCCCTATTTTCGCCACCAGCATCTAAATTTTCTCCATTATCCGCAAATAGCGCGCCAAGCAACGCCAAACAAAGTCCAATTTTTTTCATCTTTATTACCTTTAATATTAAATTTAACTACAAATCTCTCGGATCGGCGATTTTACCAGCTATCGCGCTCGCTGCGACAACGGCTGAATTTGCCAAATAAACCTCGCTTGTGCGATCGCCCATTCGCCCGACAAAATTTCTATTTGTTGTAGAGATGCATCGCTCCCCAGCACCTAAAATCCCCATATATCCACCAAGACACGCGCCACACGTTGGATTGCTAACAACCGCGCCAGCTTCGGCAAAAATATCCATCAATCCCTCTTTTTGCGCCGCGAGTGCGATTTTTTGCGTCGCAGGAGTGATGATTAGGCGCGTTTTTTTGGCGACACGTTTGCCTTTTAAAATTTGCGCTGCGATTCGTAAATCGTTTAATCTTCCATTCGTGCAAGAGCCGATAAACGCCTGATCTACAGCTATATCATCGTGCACCGCTTCGCGCACAGATTTTCCATTACTAGGCAAAAACGGATACGCGATCACAGGCTCTAAACGGCTCATATCAATCTCAATTACACGCTCATAAACAGCATCCTCGTCGCTGTAGTGAATTTTTGGCTCTGAGCGCAAATTTCGCCCTGCCAAAAACTCGCGCGTCACATCATCTACCGCCACTATGCCATTTTTCGCCCCCGCTTCAATCGCCATATTACAAAGGCTAAAACGCCCGTCCATATCAATATCCGCGACACCCTCGCCACAAAACTCAAGCGTCTTATAAAGCGCACCATCAACGCCAATTTGTCGGATAATCTCTAAAATCAAATCCTTTCCATATATATGCTCGGCGCGTTTTCCATTAAAAATAACCTTGATCGCGGTTGGAATTTTAAACCAATTCTCGCCCGTAATCATCGCATACGCAAGATCTGTCGAACCCATGCCCGTGCTAAATGCGCCAAGTGCGCCGTGCGTACAGGTGTGGCTATCTGCGCCGATAATAACATCTCCTGGCACAACAAGCCCCTTTTCAGGCATCAGCGCGTGTTCAATACCCATATCTTTTTCATCGAAAAAATTTGGCAAATCGTGTTCATAGGCAAAATCGCGAGAAATTTTAGCCTGATTTGCGCTTGCGATATCCTTAGCGGGAATATAATGATCCATCACAATCGCAAAACCAGCGGGATTTGCAAGACGTTTCGCGCCTGAATTTCTAAAAGCTTTTATAGAAATCGGTGTCGTGATGTCATTGCCAATAACCATATCAATAGGGCTTTGCACGATCTGACCTGCGCGGACTTCGCACCCTGCGTGTTCGCTAAAAATTTTCTCAGTAATCGTCTGTTTCATCGATTTTTCCTTAAAATTTAATAAAAATGGCGCGATTGTAGCAAAATTTACTTTAATTAGAATATAATCCGCGAATGAAATATGCAATTTTAAAACAGATTGAATCCTATTTATATAAATTTCAAAAAATAACGCAAATTTACCGCACCGACGATAATTGTATTTTGATTGAATTTGATGGACGAGAAAGATTATTTTTTGATCTAAACAAAACGCACTCAGCGATCTACAAAAACGGCGATTTTGCAAGATTAAAAGAGTATAAAGCGCCGTTTGATTTGATGCTTAGCCGTAGGTTTAAAAGCGCGAAAATTACGGATGTAAAAGTCTTTGAAAATAACAGAATTTTATCAATTAAAACTCTGCTTTGCGGCTCTTATAAAGAGCTTTTTAGCGAAATTATTTTCGAATTTACAGGCCGTTTTACAAATGTGATTTTACTAGGTGAAAATGATACGATTTTAGAGGCTTTGCGCCACTATGAAAATGATACGCGCACAGTAAAAGTCGGCGTAAAATTTACTCCACTTCTACCAACGCAAATCCGCGAAAAACCCAGCGCGCAAATCGAAAATTTCGATAAGTTTTTTAAAGAGGAATTTAACACTTTAAACAACGATAAAATTTGCGCTTTAAAGGCAAATAAGAGTGCAAATTTAGAGAAAAAAATAGCGATTTTGCAATCAAATTTATCAAATTTAGGTAGCGAAAAAGAGTATGAAAATCTAAGCAAAGACCTGTTTAAAAAAGGTGAAATTTTAACTGCAAATTTATATAAAATCGCACCTTATGAGCGCGAGTTTGAGCTGCTAGATTTTGATGGAAAAGCGATCAAATTTAGTCTAGATACACAGCCAAAATTCGCCGCAAATGAGCTATTTTCGCGCGCAAAAAAGATGCGACAAAAGGCGCAAAATTTAGACAAAGAGCGCACAAATTTAAACGAAAAAATAGACTTTTTAAAATCGCTTTTAAATTTGATAAATAGCGCAAATTCCATAAGCGAAATTGAAATTTTAATGCCAAAAAAATCGGCAAAAAAAATGCAGGAAAAATTTAGCGATGATATTTGTAATTTTTACATCGAAAACTACAAAATTTCTGTTGGCAAAAGCGCGAAAGGGAATGAAATTTTACTAAATATGGCAAAAAAAGATGATTTTTGGTTTCATTTAAAAGACATTCCATCAGCGCATGTAATCGTAAAGTCAAACAAACAAAACTTAAGCGAAGAAATAGTCAAATTTGCGGCTAAAATTTGTATCGCAACAAGCGTTAAAAATAGTGGAAAATTTGTAGTAGATTACACAAAACGCGAAAATGTTAAGATAAAAAATGGTGCGTTTGTAAATTATGTAAATTTCAAAACTATCACAATAAATTTTGATAAAACATGCTAATTTTTGGGCTTTTTCTAAGAAGTAAAATTATAAAATCACATTTTTTTAGGAGAAAAATATGAAAACAAAAATCACAACTGGCGTTACGCTTTTTGCGCTATTTGCGTTTATAGCATTGATTGATGTTGCGTGGATAAATTTTGTCATTTTCGCTGTAATTTTGTGTTTTGCATTTGCTGAAAGCTTAAAATTGTATAAAATAGACGATGATTTTGGCATTTTTATCGCGTTTTTAATGCTGTGTGCGTTGCCGCTTTTCGATACACAAACACCATTTTTATGCGCATTAAAGCTAAATTTGGTAGCTATATTAGTGATTATTGGCTATTTAGCTTACAAAAAAAGCGAAAATTTGCGCCCTATTCTGCCATTTTTATACCCGACTGCCCCGATTTTACTCATGTATGCACTCTACCGCGACCTTGGGATGGGCTATTTTGTTTGGCTTATTATCACGGTTGTCGCAAGCGATAGCGGAGCGTATTTTATCGGCAAAAAATACGGCAAAATTTCATTTAGCGAGTCTTCGCCAAACAAAACATTAGAGGGCGTCTTTGGTGGTTTGATTTGTGGCGGGATTTTTGGATTGATTTTCGCGCAAATAGCTACTGATCTACCGATAAAAACTATACTTTTAGTAAGCTTTTTGTGCGCGTTTTTTGGAATTTTTGGCGATTTATTCGAGAGCTATTTAAAACGCAACGTAGGCGTAAAGGATAGTGGCGAGCTTTTCCCAGGTCATGGCGGAATATTAGATCGCATTGATGGGTATCTATTTGGCGTGATCGCATTTGTGCTGATTTTAGGATAAAAGATGATAATTTTAGGCTCAACCGGCTCAATCGGCACGCAATCGCTCCAAATCGCAACAAAATTTGGCATAGAAATCGAGGCACTAGCTGCACGTAAAAACGTAAAACTTTTAAACGAGCAAATAGCGAAATTTGCGCCAAAATTTGTCTATATCGAAGATAAAAATTTAATCTCACAAATAGATCATCGTGCGGTATTTTTTGGCAAAGATGGGATTGAAAAAATGCTTTGCGAGTGTCAAAGCCAATGCGTAATAAACGCGCTTGTCGGTTTTGCTGGTTTGATGCCTAGTTTTACTACGCAACGCCTTGGCAAAACGCTCTGTCTTGCCAACAAAGAGAGCCTAGTCGTAGGCGGCCGATTTTTAAACACAAAAGCGATTCATCCGATAGATAGCGAACATTTCGGGCTGAAATTTCTACTAAAAAATCACCCAAAAATCGCGCGTTTAGTAATCACAGCAAGTGGCGGGGCGTTTCGCGATACGCCACTTTGCGATTTAGCGAATGCGACCTGTGCGGACGCTTTGCGCCATCCAAACTGGCAAATGGGCGCAAAAATCACGATAGATAGCGCGACGATGGCGAATAAGCTATTTGAAATTTTAGAGGCATTTTGGCTCTATGACACCGATAAAATCGACGCGTTTATAGAGAGAAGCTCGGTTATTCATGCGCTCGTGCATTTTATCGATGGCTCAACTACGGCGCATATTTCGCGACCTGATATGCGCCTAGCGATCGCGCACGCGATAAAGCCCGATTTTAGCGAAGAGATTGCGCCAAATTTCGATCTTTTAAGGATAAAAAATTTGAATTTTGAAGAGATAAATTTGCAAAAATATCCAGTTTTTACGCTCAAAAATGACCTTTTGCGCGATCCAAATTTAGGCGTGATAATAAACGCGGCAAATGAAATTTTCGTAGAGAAATTTTTACGCTCAGAGTGTGGATTTTTAGCGTGTGGCGACATAATTAAACGCGCATTGGATAGATTTAGCGCGGATATTGGCGATATTAATTGCGTTATGGAATTAGAAGAGATTGATAAAAAAGTGAGAGAATTTTGCAAATAAAAAGCGTTAAATTTTGATTGCAATTAGTCTATAAAATTGAAAAATTCGGTATAAATTTGTGTTTTTATGGCTATTTTTGGCTTTTAAAACAAAGCACGACAAAAGAAGATTTGAATTTATTGCGATGAATGCAAATTGTAAGTTTTAATTTTACTTCACTGTTAGTTAAAATTTAAATATCAAATTTTACTCTTAAATTTTTCCCATAAAATTTGGCTAATTCTTACTTATATTTATCTCTTTTTGCCTTTGCCAACTCTTGGTGCACAGCTGATGCTTGTTTATGTGACTTAGATGTTTACAAAAGCGTTAATTTGCGAGTGTTAAATTCTTAAAATGGGAATAAATTCGAGTTAAAATCGCGCTGGGTTTTCAATTTCTAGCCAAATTTGATCTAAATTTCTAACTTAACTTTGGTTTTTTAACTGAAATTTTGCAAAAAGATTTTATTTTTCATTTGCATTATTTTTTTAGTTTAATCTCATTTTGTCACTATTTCATTCAAATCGCGATTTTTATCGGTTATATTGCTTAAAGCTTCATATGCAAAAAGTTTTGCAACCGCGCAAATTCAAAATAACTTTTTTTACCAAGCTATGTTTTTAAACAAATTTGAGCTTTTTAATGCCACTAAATTTAGCTTTGCATAAACTTGCCATTTTGTTTAAATAAACAAATATTTGCTCCATATGCTCTCTTTTGGTTTAAAAATGGTTTTATTTTGATCAAGATAAAGAAATTTTTAAGAAGTAAAAATTTGAATATACTAAGAAATTTAATAAAAAATTTAATTTAACATAAAATAATTTGCCCGAATTTGATTTAAATTCGGGCGTTTATTCTATTTTGCAAGCTGAGCGTCTTGTCTAAAATTTGGACTATATTGCCCTCTTAAAATACAATCATTGCAATCTCGCCCAAATAGCATAAAATTTGCATTAGAGGCGACATTATAACTCTCATCTGTCACAGAATGCACAATCTGCGTAACAACAGCCGATATCAAAATACCAAGTAGTCCTCCACTATTACCGCTCTCATTTGTCGCAGATGCTGTGCGTTCCCAAAGCGTCGCGCCACTATTAATATCCACTAATTTTGCGTGAATTTCAACATCCGTCGAGCTTTTAATCAAGCGATAAGACGAGCCATAAACAGGCACATCAAGATACAAAACAGCGTCCGCGCCAAAGTAGCGTTTTAGCTTTTGAAGCGGAACTTGAGCCATTTCGTGTGGCTGAGAGATACCATTTTGTTTAAATGTCTCATACACAAGCGTCATCGGAAATACATAATATCCATTCTCACAAAGTGGCAAAATAGCGTTTGCGCCAACGCCGGCGGAAGCTTTTAAATCATTTGAGCTACTAGTCGGCGGCAAGACAAGAATCGATTTTGGTTGAGAATTTAAAAACGCAGAATAATCATATGTTTTTTGCGCGCAACCACTCAAAAATAGCGCAAATAGCGCGGAAATCAAAACTAAATTTCTCATTTTTGCCCCTTTGATGCGCTTTTATTATGAGATTTTGCACTGTGCTTTTTTGCATTGTGCGACGCGAGTGGATTTGATGTGGAATTTTCATGCACCACACTATTATTTGCGCTGTTTTTAAATATTAAAAATTCCATAAACGTTTTAGCCTCAGGATATAGTTGCATCTCTTTGGCGAAATTTTGTTTTGCAATATCGATTCTACCAATATCTGAATACAAAAGACCAAGATGCGCATAAAGCCCTGGCGGAACTTTTTTCCCATTTTTATAGGCGTTTTGGATGGATGTTTCTAGCTGTGAAATTTGCTCTTGCGGGTTGGCTTCGCTGTTTAAATATTGATAAACTCCTTCTTGATATGCGCCATCCCAGTAGTAAATCGCGGTATTTTTTTGCGAACAACCACTAAAAACAAGCCCAGCCAAAGCCAAATTTGCCAAGGTTATTTTCATTTCATGCTCCATGCGCCACTTTGCAAACCATCTACTAGATGATCCACAGCCTCACGTATTGCTAGGCTAAGCACTTTGCCATTTAATGTAGCATCATACCCAGCCGAGCTTCCAAAACCGATAATTTCGCGATTAGAGAGCTCATACTCACCAGCACCTTGCGATGAATAGACGACTTGCGAAGTAAGAGTATCTACCACATTTAAATTTACTTTTGCGTAGGCGGTTTGCGTTTTTCCACTACCTAAAATGCCAAATAGCGCGTGTCCGCCCGTAGTTTTGCGACCAAATTCACTCACATCTCCTGTTACGACATATCTTGCGCCTTTAAAATTTGATTTTACGCCATTAAGCGCGTTTTCCTCTTTTAAGAGTTTCATATTTGTGCGCTCTAAAACATTAAATCGACCACTATCACGCAAATTTGTCACCAAAATAGTGGTTGCTTGACTGCCAAGACGATCCTCGCCATCGCTAAAAATGCCATTTTGATACGATGATTGATTGTTAAATCTACCGACTGATATCGCGTATTTTTCACCCGTGTAACTTTTAGCACTCATTGATGATTTTGACATCTGGATATCTAAAGCGCGAGATTTTTCGTTAGCGCAACCTGTTACAAATAAAGCCAAAGAGCCCACAAGAGCGACTTTTGCATACATTTTAACACTCATTTTTTCTCCTCATAAATAAAATATTTCGCGAAATAATATCAAAAAATCAGATAAATTCAAAAAAATTTAAAATTACAAATTCTACTCTTTTTGCTAGCTTGTTTTATCGCAATATGCAAAATATCGATCGCTGCTGGGGTTATACCGCTAATCTCGCTTGCTGCAAAAAGCGTAGGTGGCGCGAATAATTTTAGCTTTTCTACGACCTCATTACTAAGCCCGCTAATCTCGCTAAAATCAAGCTCGGCGGGGATTTTAACATCAAGTAAATTTTTCATCTTTGCGACTTTTTCTTGCTCTTGCAAAATATAGTGAAAATATTTTGCCTGCGTTAAAATTTCGTTCAAACTAGCCTCTTTAAGCCCCGCGAAAAATTCATCCAACTTGCGAAGCTTTTGCCCATCAAAACTCTTTCTAGCGACGATTTTTTGCAAGCTCATCGGCGCGGTTATTTCGCTCTCGCCAATACTATTTAAAAAGGCGTTAAATTCTTTATTTGGCGTAACGACGCGCTCTAAAATTTGCATACCGCGCTCCAAATTTTGTGCAATTTTTTGCGCTTTTTGAAATGTATTTTCATCTAAAAGCCCGATCTCGCGCCCATATTTGCTAAGACGCAAAATCGCATTTTCCTCGCGCAAAAGCAGACGAAATTCAGCGCGCGAAGTAAACATTCTATATGGCTCTTTTGTCCCTTTTGTAACCAAATCATCAATCAAAACGCCAATATAAGCTTCATCTCTACGCAAGACAAGTGGCGCACGTTTAAATACCTTTTGCGCGGCATTAATTCCGGCCATTAGCCCCTGTGCGGCAGCTTCTTCATAACCTGTCGTACCGTTAATCTGTCCTGCTAAAAAAAGCCCTTCGATTTTTTTAGTTTCTAGCGTGTGTTTTAGCTCGGTCGGATCGACATAATCATACTCCACGGCGTATCCTGGGCGCACAATTTTGGCATTTTCAAGCCCCTTTATCGAACGCAACATAGCAATTTGCGCATCATAAGGCAAGCTAGTAGAGAGCCCATTTAGATAATACTCACTCGCATCAGCGGTTTGTGGCTCGATAAAAACATGGTGTCGATCGCGGTCTGAAAATTCATGAATTTTCGTCTCAATACTAGGACAATAACGCGGCCCTGTGCTTGAAATTTGCCCCGTAAATAGCGGTGCGCGTGAGAAATTTGAGCTAATAATCTCATGCGTTTTTTCATTTGTATATGTTACATAGCACGCAAGCTGTTTTGGAGCAAATTTTTCGCCTTCAGCGCAAGTGCGAAAGCTAAAAGGGCGTGGATTTTCATCGCCGTCTTGCCTTTCCATAACGCTAAAATCGATAGAATTTGCACTCACGCGCGGACATGTTCCTGTTTTTAATCGCCCCATTTTTAGCCCCAAATTTGCCAAGCTCGCGCTTAATTCTTGGCTACTTAGCTCACCGACCCTGCCCGAGCTTATTTTGCTTTCGCCGGTGTGGATTAGCCCGCGCAAAAATGTCCCTGTGGTGATAATCAAATTTTTACAAAAATATGTGTTGTTTAGATG
>CAUUFG010000057.1:0-9819 GCA_963544335.1 uncultured Campylobacter sp. | reverse complement strand
GAAAACAAAGCGCGAAATTTTATCAATTCGCTTTTACTTCGTAGCACTCTTGGCGCAGGATATGGCGCGCTAGCGAATAAAGATGACAGATTAATTGGCGCGATGATTGGCGCAGGGGCTGGCGCGATTGGCATACCGCTTTTAAGAGCGTTGCCACATAATTTTAAAACCACAATGGCAAAAAATGCATTAAGTGGCGCGGTAATTGGCGCCACAAGCGATAGCGATAATAGAGTGCGTGGCGCGGTGGCTGGGGCATTAGCTGGAGCTGGTGGCGTGCCATTAGCACTAAAAGTGGCAGGGAAACTAGGCGCAAAGGCAAACTATAATCAAAATTTGCGTGAAGCGATGCTAGATTTGCATAAAAACAAGGGCTGGCGAAATATCGATGATAGCTTTAGCGGGCTCTTGAGACGAAATTTTAGCGACACATTAGGAGGCGAGTATCGCGAGCTAGAGAGCCAAATGAACGCAAATATCAATAAGCAAATGTATCATCTACAAGATACCTTTAAAAGCCTATCAAGCTTAAGCGAAGACGCAAGACGCGAGGCGCACTTATATTTAAGCGGGGAGTTAGACAAAAGCGTAAATTTAGAGCCAAATTTAAAGGCGCAATTAGATAATTTGCGTAAAAGCTTAGATGATAACCAGCGCACTTTATATGAGTTAGGCAGACTAGAGCGACCGTTAGAGGGTGATGAGATAACAAATTCTTGGCTACATAGAATTTATGATAAAAAGAAAAATGGCAATTTTACATTCGCTGGTGAGGCAAAAACCATAGAGGATATCAAAACCCGCGGAAGAGTGTGGAAATTAAACGAAGAAGATTTTATAAAACAGATAAACTCAGGCAAAATTGACGCGAATTTGTTTAATAAACCACTCTACGAAGGCGGAATTCACGCCACCAAAACAAGGCAAGGCAAAATCGAATTAAGGCGCGATTGGACCTTTGAGGAGCGCACAAAAATGGGCGAAATCCGCGACGTGGCACAAACTTTGCAGGTGGCGAAAAATTAAACTGGATAAATTGTACAAATAAAACACAACCGAAAACGGAGCAAACAACGAAAATTTAAAGCCAAATAGCACAATTTTAAAAGCCAACAAAGCAAATTTAAACGACATAAATTCAGGCGAAAACGGAGCAAATGGGGCAAATTTAAACACCAACAAAACACGTGCAAACATAGCTTATAATGCAGATAAAACAAATTTTAAACAAAGCAAATACCAAAGCAAACGGTACAAATAGGACCATAGGAACAAATTTACATAACATCAACAAAACAAATTCCACAAATTTCCCGCGTGGCAAACAGTGCAAACCCCGCAACACAAATTTAACCAATACAAATAAGCACAAACCGCATCAAAAAAGCAAAGCTAATGCTAAATAAAACGCAAAATTCGCAAAAAAGCGCACAATTTTGCCCATCTGCTGCCGCAAAAATAGAACAAATTTACGCAAGATGGCTTTAATTTTACCTCACAAAAAAGACGCAACGTCTAAAAATACACAGACAATTTTACAAAATCAAAAAACTAAAAACCTAAAAATCGCGCAAAAAGCTTCAATTTCATCGCACCAAAACACGCCTAAAACGCGCGACCGATTTAAAAATTTAAAAATTCTAATTTATAAAATACTCTTGCGCGGCGGATTTGTCTAAATCATGTCTAATTTTTAAAGAAATTTCACCGATTTTTACGTCGTAAATTTCGCCAAATTTAGCCTTTGAATAAGCAAGTGCCAGATGGGCCGCAAACGTTAAATCATCGCTATTTGCATCATTAAAAATCAAACAATACGCGCCGATTTGACCTGTTAAAATTTCATCAAATTTAGCATTTTTTAAATCGCGAAGAGCCAAATTTTCACTCTCATTGCGCCCGATTATCATCTTTGCACCGCCATTTAGTCGCAAATGTCTGCCAAATTTTAAAATTTGCGCGTCATTTGCGCTCTCAATTTTTTCGTGCGCGATCGCATCTTTGATCTTGTTTGCAAAGCTATCAATCGTAAGCAAACACCCACCAGCCGGGCTCTCATAATCACTAAAACCAAATTTTAGCGCAAGCTCCATTTGACGCGTCCGCCCTCGCCCACTAATATCTAGCAACTTTTCGCGATCAATCAGCCCTAAAATTTCAGGGCGCGTCGGTGGCAAAAGCTTCGCACAAAGTGGCCTAAGAATCAATCCTTCTTGATCATCTGCGATTTTTTTCACTTGATTCATCGCCTCTACGCGCTGACTCATCGGGCGCTGGCCGACAACCTCCCCTGTGATGATAAAATCCGCGCCCTCATCTGTCATCATCGCAAACGCCGTTTTTGCCATATAGCCATGGCAATCGATACAGGGATTAAAGTGCTTTCCGTAGCCGTATTTTGGGCTAAAAAGCACGTCTTGTAGATACCTATCGCGCACATCAACCACGCGAAAATCCCCACCTGCCATATTCGCGCGCGCCCGTAAAATCGCGCTTTTGTCATCTTTCGCGCCAAAACCAATATCAAAATGCAACGCCAAAACCTCAACACCTTGCTCCGCCATCAAACGCACCGCAATCATAGAATCAAGCCCGCCACTAAATAGCGCAAGGCATTTTGTTTTTTTCATTTTATTCCTTTTAAAATTCGCAACTCTTTTTCAATTTGCATTAAAATTTCAAGCTTATTTGGCGCATCACTTCGGCGAACAAGCTCCTTTTTTGCGTTTAAAAACCGCCCTTGCAAGGCGATAAGCGCAAATTTTAGCTCATTTTCATCACGCAAAACCATCACGCTATCATTTAGCAAAAGTTCGCGGAAAATCGCCGAAATTTGCTCATTTTTCTCTCCGCTACAAAGCGTATCAAAAAGCTCTTTATGGAAAAAAAAGCTCTGCGGGGAGGCGATATCTTTAATAAGCGATAAGAAATTTGAATTTTTAAGAGCCGTTTTTATGATGCCAAGCTCCAGATAGTCGTTTCTACCTGGATTTGCAATACTATTTTGTCCTTGCGAAATCTGCAAATTTGTGCTGGGATTTGCGCTTTTATTTGTCTCAAATTTAAAATTTGATTTACCTATTAATACGCGATCGTCAATTCTTGATGAGAGTAAATTTTCTACCAAATTTACATACCCCTGCGCGACAACACTAGGCAAAGTGCGCGTAAATTTAGCGATCGCTTCTAGCGCGTTTGCGCGGTTTATCGGACGATTTAGATCAAATTCGCTAGCGATTTTTTGGATAACCCACGCGCCGCCTTCTGTGCCGTTTGCATATAAATTTTCTAGCTCTTCTATGCGCCCAGAAACTACCATATCAGCAGGATCTAAATTTTGCGGGATAATTACGACGTTACAATCGATTTGATTGCTAAGCAAAAGCGTCGCGCTTTTAAGTGCCGCGTTAATCCCCGCTGTATCGCCATCAAAACTCAAAATCACATCGCACTCTAACCTACGCAAAAGTGGCAAATGCTCACTAGTCAAAGCCGTGCCAAGCACCGCAATGGCGTTATCAATACCAGCTTTGTGGAGCATTATCGTATCCATGTAGCCTTCTGTGATGATGATGCTTTTTTTCTTTATTGCGTTTGGTTTGGCTAGATCATACGCATAAAATACGCGCGATTTATCAAAAACAGCAGATTGTGGCGAATTGACATATTTTGCGGGGTGATTTGAGATTGTGCGTCCGCCAAAACCGATCAAATTTGATGCGTGATTTTTAATCGGAAATGTAATTCGTTCGATAAAACTCGCATAAACGCCATTTTCATTGCGTTTGATAATGCCAACATTTAGCGCCTCATCTAGCGAAATTTCTTCATTTTGCAAAACGCGCATAAATTTTTCACTACTTCCAGCCCAACCTATCCCAAAATAGCGAATAAGCCCATCATCAAAACCGCGCGAATAAAGATATTTCAACGCCACCTCATTTTCATAAAGCGAGGCTTGAAAATAGGCATTTGCGATTTGTAAAATTTTCTTATCTACTTTAAATTCGTTTTTTGTATCATCATATTCGAGCGTGAAATTTATCATTGTTGCGATCTTTTCAATCGCCTCTGGATAGTTTATTTTTTCATACTCCATCACAAAAGTTATGGCATCCCCGCCCGCTTTACACGCAAAACAGTGATAAAAATTATCCTGCGTATTTATGCTCATGCTTGGAATTTTATCATCGTGAAATGGGCACACACAAACGTAGTTTCGACCCGATTTATTAACGCTAATATAGCGCGAAATAATATCAACAATATCAATACGATTTTTTAATTCTTCAATACTTTTTTGGGTAATCATAAGCCAAAATATACTTTATTTTAGATACAATCACGCTTAAATTTTTGCAAAAAAGAGTGAATTTGGAAGGTTTTTATTTAGACGAGAAAGACCCAATTTTTGGTATTATAATTTTCATTGGAATACTTCTTTTGATCTCAGTTCTTAGTTACATCTGGGGCATTTTCGCCAAAAAAGACGAACAAAACAAAATCGAAAATTTCATCAAAAAATTTAACGAATTTGGCGGTTTGGAAGAAAAATATATAGAAATTTTAGACTCCATTGACGATATTGAAATTTACGGTGTTTTGGCTGAAATTTTCACAAAAAACGGCGATTTTTCAAAGGCGATAAACGTCTATTTAATCGCTTTAAAAAATGTAAAATCACGAAAACAAAAAGAGCAAATTTTAACGCGCCTTGGAATGACATACTTTAAAGCTGGATTTTTAGCGCGCGCCGATGAGACGCTTTTACGCGCATTAGAACTCTCCCCGCGCAATGAAAAAGCACTCGCGATTTTAAGCGTAATTTATGAGCAACTTCGCGCTTTTAAAAAAGAATTAGAGGTATTAGACGCTTTGCGTGAGCTAGGAAGCGACGTAAAAGATGCTGAAATTTACGCAAAAATAAAGATAATTTGGCTAAATAATTCACTAAATAAAAGCGAAAAAATAGCGCAAATTTTACCCTTTTGCACCATTTTTCAACCTGCAAAACGCATAGTGCTTGAAATTTATTTAAACGACTATTTAGATGAAAATTTAGATGAACTGCTTTTAAATTTGCCCGACATACGCGATTTTATCGATCTTTTGTGGTATCACGCGGATTTTTTTGCAAAATTAAATTTAGAGCAAATTAACAAGCAAATTTTAGAGCAAATTCGCGCTGTCTTATCGGCTAAATTTGCAGAAAATTCAGATGAAGAGGTGCAAATTTCTAACCAACAAAGCCAAATTTTCAAAAGCGATTTTTTTGAAATAAACGCACTAAATTCGATGAAAAATAGTGGATTTAATAGCGCTGATTTAAGCTTTAAATATGTTTGCAAGCATTGTAAAAACGTATTTCCGTCATATTTTTATCGTTGCCCTGTTTGCTATGAGCTAAAAAGCTGTCTAATCTCGCCACAAATCATGGAAAAAAATGATGAAATTAGTCAAACTTTTTAGCGACGGAAGCTGTCTAAACAACCCTGGGCGCGGTGGCTGGGCGTTTATTTTAGAATATGGCGAACACAAACTAAAAAAAAGTGGTGGCGAAAGCTTTACCACAAATAATAAAATGGAGCTAACCGCCGTAATTATGGGGCTAAAAGCGTTAAAATTTCCATGCGAAATTGAGCTATATTCTGATAGCTCGTATGTCGTAAATGGTATAAACAGCTGGATTTTTGGCTGGATAAAAAAGAATTTCAAAGATGTAAAAAATCCAGAGCTTTGGCGCGAATATCTACAAGCAAGCGCGCCGCACAAAATCCGCGCGTTTTGGGTCAAAGGGCATGATGGACACCCACAAAACGAAGAGTGCGATGAGCTAGCAAGAAAAGCGGCATTAAAGATGAAATAGCAAAAATAAATCGCACTAAAATTTCATAAACAAAATTAAATAAAAAAGGAGAAAAATGTTTGGAGAACTAGAAGAGAGATTAGGTTATAAATTCAAAGACGATCACATAGTCCAGGTAGCACTAACGCACCGTAGCGTTCAGGGCATGTTTAATAATGAAAGGCTCGAATTTTTGGGCGATGCCGTTATGGATTTGGTAGTAGGAGAGTATCTTTTTCACAAATTTAAGAGCACAAAAGAGGGAAATTTATCAAAACTGCGCGCAGCTTTGGTAAATGAGGAGAGTTTTGCAAAAATCGCACGGGCAATTTTGGTGGATAAGTTCATATTTTTATCAAATTCAGAAGACAACAACAATGGACGCAAAAAAGATAGCATTCTATCGGACGCATTTGAGGCACTAATCGGCGCGGTTTATCTAGAAAGTGGCTTTGAAAACGTCCGAAAAATAGCCATAAATTTGCTAGAAAAAGCCTATCCAAAAATAAATTTACAAGAGATTGTAAAAGATTATAAAACAATGCTTCAAGAGATAACGCAAGCTAAAATGGGCGAAATCCCAACCTACAAACTCATCTATCAAAAAGGCCCCGATCACGCAAAAGAGTTTAAAATCGGCGTTTTCATCGGCGAAAAAGAGTATGGTTGCGGCGTCGGAAAATCAAAAAAACAAGCCCAACAAATCGCCGCGCAAAACACATTAAAGATGATAGAAAAATGAATACATTTGGAACAAAAGTACGCCTAAGCACATTTGGCGAGAGCCACGGTGAGGCGATTGGCGGGGTGTTAGATGGCTTTCCGGCGGGAGTTTTGATAGATTTGGATTTTATTCGCGCGGAAATGGCACGTCGTAAACCAGGTGGGAAATTCGCCACTCCACGCAAAGAAAATGACGAAATTCGCATACTTAGTGGCGTATTTGACGGAGTAAGCACCGGTGCGCCGATCGGTTTTATAATACAAAACGCAAATCAACACTCAAAAGATTACGAAAGCATAAAAGATCTCTTTCGCCCCTCACATGCCGATTTTACATATTTAGCCAAATTTGGCGTGCGAGATTACAGAGGTGGCGGGCGCGCTAGTGCTAGAGAAACAGCTGTGCGCGTCGCTGGCGGGGCATTTTGCGCCTTGCTTTTGCGCGAGTTTGGCATAGATGTAAAAAGTGGCGTATTTAGCGTGGGTAAGATAAATTTCGGCGCGGATTTTTATGCTATGCGCAAAAATTTGGATTTTGATTTTGCTCTAAATTCGGAGATTTTCGCCTTAAATTCCACCTTGCAAACTAAATTTTTAGACGAAATCTCACGCGTAAAATCCATAGGAAATAGCGTCGGCGCCTCTGTAATCACTATCGCTAGTGGCGTAATGACGGGGCTTGGCGAAGTTTTATACGCAAAAGCCGACGCAAAAATCGCCGAAGCAATCATGGGAATAAACGGCGTAAAAGCAGTAGAGATAGGCGCAGGAGTTCGCGCGAGTGAAAAATATGGAAGCGAAAATAATGATTTGATGAGCTTGGTGGATGAAAATTTAGTTTTAACTAATGCAGAAATTTCAAACCCAGCGCGAAATCCTAATGCTGATTTAGGCGATAAATTTGATGAGAATGGGCGTAATTTAGGCGCTTTTAATACAAATTCTAAAGCGAAATTTAGCAAATTTGATGGCGCAAATATGACGAAAATTAGACCAAATTTTAAGACAAATTTCGCCGGCGGGATTTTAGGCGGGATCACAAACGGCGATGAGATTATCATCAAGAGCTATTTTAAACCAACACCATCGATTTTCGCGCCACAAATGACAATAAATCGCAATAACCAAGAGTGCGAAATGAATCTGCGCGGACGACATGATCCTTGTATTGGTGTGCGCGGGAGTGTTGTCGCAACTGCGATGGTGAGGCTAGTTTTGGCGGATTTGCTGTGTTTAAACGCTAGTGCAAATTTGCAAAATTTAAAGAGAGTTTATGAGATCTAAAATCATAAAAACAGCAGATAAAACAGAGCGAAAAACAGCTCAAATTTGCGGATTTAAGTGTGAAATTGTACGCAAAACGATAAAAAATCAGCACTTGCGCGTGAAAAATGGAATAATTTATGTGAGTGTGCCACGATTTTTAGCGTTCAAAGCGACGCAAAATTTTATTGAAATAAACCGTGATTGGATCGAAAAACGGCTAGAAATTTGGCAAAAAGAGCGCGAATTTGAACTAAATTTTATTCAAATTTTAGGCGAAAAATATGCAATAAATAGAAATTTTTGCAAACAAAATGAGCCCGAAAGAATAAATTTTAATGGAAATAGTTTTCAAATTTTTTTAGATCAACAAGATCAAGAACAGATAAAAATACGCGAAAATAAGTTGATATTTACGTGGCAAAAGGAGTTTTTAAATAAAATTATAAACGAATTTATCGCCAAATTTAACGCAATAATAGATCGAAAAATAAACGCAATTAGAATACATAAAGCGCAAACCCGCTGGGGGAGCTGTAATCACAAAAAAGGGTATTTAAATTTTAATATCGCGCTCATAAAAAAACGCTATGCGCTTATCGAATATGTCGTTTTGCATGAGATGACACACCTAATTTACCCAGATCACGGCGTTAAATTTTATGAATTTTTACGAGCGCAAATGCCTAATTTTAGGGATTTAGAAAAAGAGATAAATCAGAAAGGATAAAACATGAGAGCTTTTTTAATTGATGCAGAAAACGTAAATATCGAGCAATTTTTTAGCATTTCAGGCTTTGAAAAAGATGATAAATTTTACATCATCGGCAACACCACGCTAAAATTTAGCACGAAAATTCTTCAATTTTTGCAAGAACGCAAATACAAAATATATACATTTGACACGCCTAGAAAAGATTATGCCGATAAGATGATCTTTACAATTTTGGGCGCGATCTTAAATGATGATGAAATTCATGAATTTTTGATAATTAGCAACGATAAAATTTTTGAAAATTTAGATTTTGTAGAGGAAATTTTTAATAAAAAAATCAAAAATATCAAATTTCAGCCAAATCAAACCACGCAAAAAAGCGGAACAAATTTGGCGCAAATCAAACCAAAAATCGAGTGTAATAAAAATGATAGCAACACGAAATTAGCGCTAACAAACATCGAAATTTTTATTAAACAAAATCAATTTATGATAGATCTTTTGCGAAATTTATCAATCAACAAACAAAATTTTCACACGCATTTAGTGCAAAAATTTGGTAAAGAAAAAGGGCGCGAAATTTATATTTTTATGCGTGATAGCGATAAAATCGGCGAAAATTTTATCGAAATAGAGAGTGAAATTTGCGAATTTTGCAAGGAAAAAAGCGATGAAATTAGCAAACTAACACAAAACGCAGCAGATCGCCTGAGCCTACATAATTTACTCGTGCAAAAATATGGCGAAATCGGCAAAAAACTCTACAAAATTTTAAAAAATATAGGCGAGTAAAATTTTATGGCATTTTTATGCCATAGATTTTTAATTTAAAACCCAAAGAAACAAAAGCGAATTTTTATCGATTTTAGCGGCTGGTGATATAATTTTGCAAAATGCCTCCCGTCAAAAGCAGATATTTTACAAGAACCTTCAAAACTTCTTAAAAAATATTAAACCTTATAGAATTAATCCCTATTAAATCCTTCTTTTGACACTATTTTTTAGCGCAGTTTAGAAATTATCTCTTAATAAAACAACTTATAAATTTTTCATTTAAACAGCTCAAGTTTGTTTAAATCCTATTTCAAGCTGACTTGACTGATATAAACCAAAACGAGCAATAGCAAAGCGAATTTAGACTAACCAAAATAGAGCAAATTTAATCAAAGCAAAGTGATTTTATGCAAAATAAGTCAAAAATTCAGATAAAACTAACCAAAAAACCCAGTCAAAACATGACAAAACCGACCAAAGCGAAACGAATTTAAGCAAA
>CAUUFG010000056.1:0-9912 GCA_963544335.1 uncultured Campylobacter sp. | reverse complement strand
ATTTAACTCCAACTAAGCTTTGTTTTTAATATCGTAAATAATAATTTCAAGCTATATGCATTTTAAATTTAATGTCGAGTATAGGTTGGCATTTTCCCTGTGAAAACCTGCATGCTAATAGCACCCGTGGGTATGCGTTCGCGCATTGCAGTACCTTTTTGCGAATGCGATTAATATCCTTGACGCCACTATTTTGGTCACTTGCACGCCGTCAAATTCGTCCGTTTGCCAAATGATCTATCTTAAAAAATATCGCCAATTTTAGCGAAATTTGATTGGTTATACGCACTTTCGCCGTGGATTTTCTCATTTAGCCCCTAACTTACTCTCCTCTTTGATGCGCATTTGCGTAAATATCGCAATCACCTTAAATTATCGCATAACTTACCACTGCTAAGAGCAAATTGTAGGTGCAAATCGCCCAAATTTGTTCCCCTAAAAGCATCCATCCGCCACCCGTAAAAAGCGATGCTAGGATTGATTTTGTTATCAGCCAAAAGCTCCACGGCGAGCCCGCCCCGCACGCTGAAAGCATCAAGTGAGTCGTAGATTTTTATCTTAAATTTGATGAGATAGATCCCCGCAAAGCACAGCCGCGCCCACATATCCACACCTTGACGTGATGCCCGCAAGCTCATATAATCGTCACAACAAATGCATTTACCGCGATCTCACCAACCTTTCCAATGTTTCTAGAATTAAATCCGAGTCAGCCAATAAGTAGCAAAATCCCGCCCGCCATGCCCCCTAAAATGTGCCAAATATCATAAGCAAATGTGCTCCAAAATATCAAAAAAACACAACCAAAACGCTGAATCTGACGCGCCCGACGAGTGAGCCTATGATGATTATGAACATCATCTAAAATAGCATAAAGAGTAAATTTGGTACGCCGTTTTCGTTTATTTCGCTAATTCCGCGTAAATTTGCGGTGCCAAAATCGCCGTGAAAGCTAAGCGAAAAGCCGATCGCTAGCTACTAAAATGCGATGACAACAAAGACGATAAAGGAGTTCATGATGGTATTTACGGTGTTCGCGTTTTTGACTAAGCCTGAATAAAACATCGCGAGTGCGTGTGTCGTCAGCAATATAAGTGGCGATGAGAGTATTAAAAAGTGAATTTGTAGCATACATTTTAAAATCCTAAATTTGATCTAAATTTCGAGACATTTAAAATTTACTACAACTTTAATTTCTCAATTTTCGTGCGAAAAATATCGCTTTTTGCTGAAAAATTTATAAAACAAATTTGATTATAAAATCTCAAATTTCATATCATTTACCTTGCGTTTTTTTTTGTAGGATAGCACTTTTATTTTTCTTATAGAAAGGATTCTTATGTGCAAAGAGATTGATGGCGCTTTTTTGAAGCATGTTTGCAATGTGCTAGGAGATGCAAACAATGGATTAACAACACAAGAGGTTATTAATAAAATGGTATCGTATGCTTTTGAATTTGATGTTGAAATTCCTATTTTTGATACAAAAACAAGCAAAAGTAAAAATAAACGAACAATATTGTTTGAAGATTTGAGTAAATTTAGATCAGAAGAGCAATTTTATATTATTCAAGAGCTTATGAAATTACCAAAATTTGATGATAATCAAACTGTAAGATTTCTAGAATTAAAACTTTACGAAAAATATGGATATCTATCGAAGATAAAATCAGAAATATCGGATTTAAATTTGAACAATGATGGTTTTTTAGATAAATATCCAGATGTTGCAAAGATATATAATCAAGGATTAGATGCTTATCATCGAACAAAGAATTACAAGAGAAGTGCTTTGGATAATATGCGTTTGGCGCTGGAAATGCTGTTAAAAAATATTCTAAAAAATTCGAAAAGTATTGAAAATCAGCAAGATTGTCTTGGCGAATTTATAAAAAAACATAATATATCAAAAGAAATTTCTAATATGCTTTTTAAACTTATAAACTATTATTCAAAATTTCAAAATAATTATGTAAAACATGCAAATAGCGCAGATGATATAAATATAGAAGAAGCTGAATTTATTATCGATTTGACGATTGTAATAATTGGATTTTTGATTAAAATTGAAAAATAATTAAGGATAATATTGTGGAGATTAATATAGACAATGACGTAGTAAAATATAATTACAACAATCACATGAGTTTTTTTAGAGAAATCAATGAAAAATGTAAATCTTATATTTGGGATTTGGTAGAAGAACATATGGATACGGTATATGTTGATATTATGTCTGATACAGAAATAAAATTTGCAAATAGAAACTATGTAAGGTATCTTGCTGTTTTTGAAGATTTTAGCGAATTGGTATTGGCGGTATTTGTAAGAAATATGGACGCGCTTTCAGATGTTTGTTCGCAAGTGCATACTAGAGCAAAAATTGCGAATGACGATGATTCTTATCAGTGTAAAGTTCTTAAAGATTATTATAAAACACATAAGGAAATTGTTAATTTTAGAAGACATACAGTGTTGAAACAAGGTTCTTTAATTAACGGGCAAGCTGCTATTTTAATTGCCAAAAAAGAATGCTTAAATTAATCTCTAGATTGGTTGATATAGCTTGCGAACTTGCTTTTGAATTAGAATATTATTTTAAATTAGAATATTATAACAATAAAGATTGCCGAAGACGTTTTCTTTCATATCACAAAGAATATGCCAAAGGAGAGATCATACATGGTCATTTTATTTATTCTTTGTTTTCAACGGGATGCCTTATAAAGTATATACGTGCTATTGCATTAGTTGCTCATCAATGTTGTATGTATAAATTACATAGATGTGAATTAGACGGACCGAGACATTTTCGCTTACATAATAATTTTCCTAATTCGTTTGCAAGCAGATTTGAAAATTTATATCAAGTTGAGGAGGCTGACGAAGCAATTATTGATAAAATGGACAAATTGGCGAGAATAGTTTCCGAATATTATTATATAGATACAATCAACTATGAACAATCATTTATTACTTTTCTGATATACAACTTTACAACATTATCGAATTTTGTTATTCTTTGATGATTAGAGTGGGCTCTACATCCACTCTAAAACCTGCCTAATTTCATTTGCGATGAAAATTTTCACACCTTTTTCTTCGAGCGGTTTTGCTGGAATTATCGCGTTTTTAAATTTCTGCATTTTTGCTTCATTTAATCTTGCGTCGAGATTGAAAACATCGCGAATTTCGCCATTGAGGCTAATCTCTCCTATAAATACACTCTCTTTGCTAATCGGGCGATTTTTAAAGCTACTCACAATCGCCGCCACAACAGCCAAATCCGCGGCTGGTTCTGCGATTTTAACACCACCGCTCACATTCACAAACACATCATATCGCCCAAGCGGAAGTTCAACTTTGCGCTCCAAAAGTGCCAAAATCATATCAAGACGGTTGCGATCATAGCCTGTTGCGATGCGTTTTGGATAGGCGCTTTCGCACACAAGTGCTTGAATTTCGACGATTAGCGCGCGCGTCCCTTCCATAATCACCGTGATCGCGCTCCCAGAAATCGCATCTCCGCGCGTGAAAAATTTGCTTGCGATATTTTTTGCGCTTGTAAGACCATTTTTTGTCATTTCAAAAATTCCAACCTCGCTTGTTGAGCCAAAGCGGTTTTTAAATCCGCGCAAAATTCGCATTTCTCGGCTTGCATCGCCTTCAAAATAGAGCACAACATCGACCATATGTTCTAAAATTCTAGGCCCAGCGATCGCGCCATCTTTCGTGATATGCCCGATGATAAAAACAGAAATTTCGCGCTCTTTTGCTAGTCTCATCAGCGCAAAAGTCACCTCGCGCACCTGCGATACAGAGCCTGGCGCGGACGTGATCTCATCGCTAAAAAGCGTTTGAATACTATCTATTATTAGCACTTTATATTCAGACGCGGCAATCTCGTCTAGGATATTTTGCAAACAAATTTCACTTAGCAAAAATAAATTTTTACTCACCGCATCTAGTCGTTGGGCGCGTGATTTTATTTGCGAAAGGCTCTCTTCGCCACTTACGTATAGTGTTTTTAGCCCTGTGCTTGCGAGATTTGAGCTTATTTTTAGTAGCAGGGTCGATTTGCCGATGCCAGGGCTTCCGCCTATTAGTGTGAGCGATCCAGACACAACTCCGCCACCAAGCACCAAATTTAGCTCATCATCGCCCGAGCTAATTCGCGTGATATTTTGAATTTGCACGTCGCAAATTTCTTGCGCTTTTGCTTTTGCGATGGCGCGAGTTTCTATTTGTTTTAACACTTCGATTTGCTCTGATTTTAGCTCTATGAAACTATCCCACGCCCCACACTGTGGGCATTTGCCAGTCCATTTTGCCTGTTTGTTTCCGCAGTGTTGGCACTCAAAAATGCTTTGTTTTTTTGACATTTTGTCTCCTTTTTGGGCTAAATTTTTTTTGCAAATTTAATTGCGATTTTGATGATAACTCCGCCTATAATGCCGATGCCATCAGCGCACAAATCAAGCAAACTTGCATCACGGTAGCTTAAATTTAGTTGCACTAGCTCAATTTCTACGCCAATTACTAAAAGTAGCGCAGATTTTGCTAGGATTTTTAGCTTAAATGCGCACGTTATCATTAGCACACAAAACGCGCTTGCGTGTTGAAATTTATCCCATGAAAGTAGCATTTTAATAAAACCGCTTTCGCTATTTTTGTTTTGAGAAAATCTCAAAATTTCGACTAAATTTCTGAAAATTTCAGCCAAATTTTGCAGAATTTCGGGCGTTGCAAATGCTAAAAAATGAAAGGCAAATAGCGCGATAAAAAATATCCAATCGCGCCTGAAATTTATAAAATTTGACGCTTGAAATTTGGTTTTAGATGATCCATTAAACATGATATCTATCAAATTTGATTAAATTTGCCACGCGTTTTGGCTGGATAAATTTGATGAAAAATTTAAATTTCGCATATTCTAAATTTTAATTCGCGCTGTGTTTTGTGGATTTGTATCCAAAATTAGACACTAATTTTCAGCGAAAATCGCTTCTGCGATATCATCAATAAATTTATCGGCGTCAAATTTAATCAAATTTTCTCGGTTTTCGCCCACTCCGATGTATAAAATCGGCACTTCTAGTTCGCGCGCAACACTTAGCAAAGCCCCGCCTTTTGGTGTCCCGTCGAGTTTTGTTATGATTACGCCGTCGATTTTTACGATCTCGTTAAATGCTTTTGCCTGCGCAAATGCCGCTGTGCCTTGCGTGCCATCTAACACCAAAATTTTACGATGTGGCGCACCTTCCATTGCTTTTGCGCTTATGCGGATGATTTTTTCTAGCTCTTTTGCCAAATTTTGCTGATTTTGCAAGCGTCCCGCCGTATCGATTAATACGTGTTTGATGTCTTTTGCTATGGCTGAGTTTATCGTATCAAAGGCGACGGCGGCTGGATCGTGTCCTTGATTTGTGGCGACAATCGGCACTTCAAGGCGTTTTGCCCAAAGACGCAGTTGTTCTACCGCTCCAGCGCGAAATGTATCGCTAGCCCCCAAAATTACGCTCTCGCCACGGGATTTGTATAAATTTGCTAGTTTGCCGATCGTTGTTGTTTTGCCTGCGCCATTTACGCCCAAAATCAGCTCCACAAACGGCCACGCATTTGAAATTTCTGGCACGTCATAAATGAAATATGTTTTCATTACGCGCTTTAAATCATTAATCTCCACCAAATCACTAGGCGGCAAATAGTAGATAATCTCCTCGACAATTTCATAAGCTACATCGGCCTCTAAAAGCAAATCCTCTAAAATTTCTTTTGAAATTTTGGTGTTTTTTGGTTTTGCGCCCGTTAAATTTGCGATGGTTTTTTTCAAAAAGTCAAACATTAAAAAATCCTTTCAATCTCATTAATCAAAATTTCTTGTGGGATTAGCCCTGTGTAGTCGTTTTTCATCTCGCCGTTGTCATCTACGAAAATCATATATGGAATTTTTTCTATCCCGCCTAATGTTTTTAAAAAATATTCGTTCTCTGTGCCTGTGGAAATCGGGAAATTTATATGGATATTTTGTGCGTATGCTTTCGCGCCTACTGCCGTTAAATTCGCGTCTAAAAATACGCCGACCACTTTTATTTTATCTTTGTAATCGTCGCTTTTTGCTATTTCATCTAAAATTTGATTTTGCACATCGCACGCAGGGCAATCGGGCGTAAAAAATACAAATATAAATTTACCTTTTTCGCCAATTTGATAATTTTTACCGACTTTTTTTATGTTTAAAGTTTTGTTTTCATCGAAATTTAATAAAAACGTTCTCTCCAGACTTTCGCTTAAACTTGGCTCAATTGGTGTTTGAATTGTTGGAGTTTGGTTGGAATTTTTATCCTTTTCATCATCGCCACACGCGGCAAAAAGTAAGATAAAAAGCGTTATAATCGCGAGTTTAAATCTCATCTGTATCCTTGAAATAAAAGTTCGGGATTATACAAGAAAGTTTATAAAATGTGCGTTAATCTGGCTAAAAATGAGTTTAGAAAACAGGCGAAATTTGCTTTAAAAAATGAGCGCGAAATTTTTGCACAATGTAAGCATTATGATATTTTGCGCGTGCTAGAAAAAATCATAAAAAATGGAAAATTTAAACGAATTTTGATATTCATTCCACTTAAAACCGAACCAAATTTGATGCTTTTAAGACGAAAATTGTGTAAAAATAGCGAATTGTTTGTACCGTTTATGGCTGATCTTAGCTTTAAAATGGTAAGATTGCGAAGTCCTTTTTTTACCGCTAAATTTGGTGTAAAACAGCCACTAAATCAAAACGCGTTTGAAAAAAAGATTGATCTAGCCGTAATTCCTGCAATCGGAGTTGATGGAAATCTCGCTAGAATCGGACACGGCAAAGGGTATTACGATATATTTTTTGGCGGGTTAAAATATCAGCCTTTAATAATTTTCGTCAGCGTAAAAGAGAATTTTACAGGTGAAATAATTACAGAAAAACACGATTTAAAGGGCGATTTATACGTTACTCCGAGAAAAATTTATACAAGAGGAAAAAATGGTAGAAATTTTATTTTGTCTGGTGGCGGTGGTTATAGGTGCTGCGGTGGGATATTTCATCGCAAAAAAAATAAATGATGCAAGCTACAATATTTTTATCGAACAGGCAAAAGCTAAGGCAAAAGCCATTGAATTTGAAGCGAAAAATATTTTAAGCAATGCGAAAATTAGCGTCCAAGAGGCGGAATTTGCGGCAAAAAAGAAATTTGATGATAAATTTCAAAAAATTCAAAAAGAGTATGATTTAAAATTTGGCGAGCTAGATAAAAAGAGCGAAAATTTAGTTTTACAAGAGGAAAAAATCGAAGAAAAAATCGCCGAAGTGGATAAATTTCGCAAAGAGGCGCAAAATTTATATGATGAGGGTCAGCTTTGTAAGAGTAATTACGAGGCAAAAATTAGCGAAGCGTTGCTAGTTTTAGAGCGTTCAGCAGGGCTTACAACAGAGGAAGCTAGGGCGGAGATTTTACGCAAAGTAGAAGAAAATTCGCGCGCCGATATCGCTCACATCGTGCGAAAATACGAGGAAATGGCGCGAAAAGAGGGGCAAAAGCGCGCCAACTATATTATCGCTCAGGCGACGACGCGATATGCTGGAGATTATGCTGCTGAGCGGTTGATTAACGTTGTGAATATTAAAAACGACGATTTAAAAGGGCGCATAATCGGCAAGGAGGGTCGTAATATCAAGACGCTTGAGATGATTTTGGGTGTTGATGTTATCATAGATGATACGCCAAATGCGATCGTGCTTTCTAGCCACAATCTTTATCGTCGCGCAATCGCCGTGCGCGTGATTGAAATTTTAGTCGAAGATGGGCGGATACAGCCTGCGCGCATTGAAGAAATTTACAAAAAAGTATGCACCGAATTTGAGAATAGCATTGAAGAAGAGGGCGAAAATATCGTCATGGATTTAGGTTTAACTAAAATTCATCCAGAGATTATCAAATTAATAGGAAAACTCAAATTTCGCGCAAGTTACGGACAAAATGCGCTGATTCATAGCCTTGAAGTGGCGCATTTAGCAGGAATTATCGCAGCTGAAACAGGAGGCGACGAAAAATTAGCACGCAGAGCGGGGCTTTTGCATGATATTGGCAAAGCTTTAACACATGAATTTGAGGGTTCGCATGTGGATTTAGGTGCAGAAATTTGCAAGCGTTACAAAGAGCACCCGGTCGTGATAAACGCAATCTACGCTCACCACGGACACGAGCCGGCAATTTGTATCGAAAGTGCGGCTGTTTGCACCGCAGATGCGCTAAGCGCGGCTAGACCAGGCGCAAGGCGCGAAGTGTTGGAGAGCTTTTTAAAACGCGTAACCGAAATCGAAGACATTGCCACATCTAAAAACGGCGTAAAATCAGCCTATGCGATTAATGCAGGGCGAGAAATTCGCGTGATTGCAAATGCTAAATTGATTAATGATGATGAGGCTGTGTTGCTTTCAAAAGAGATTGCTGATGAAATTCAAACCAAAGTTCAATATCCAGGCGAGATAAAAGTCAGCGTAATTCGCGAAACACGCGCTGTAGAATATGCAAAATAAGGGAGGAATTATGAGAAAAATTTTGATTTTATTGTTTTTGTTTTTAAATTTGGGCTTTGCAAAAGATAATATGTTGCTCTCATCGGCGAGCGCATTTAAAATAGTGATGGGGCAAAATCCGCAAACAAGCGTATTAGTTAGCAAAGCGCGGGCGATTTTGATATTTCCTAGCGTGAAAAAGGTCGGTTTTGTTATTGGCGGAATGTATGGCGAGGGTGTCGCGCTTGTTAAAAGTGGCGGTGGTTATAATGCTTTTAAAGCCGAAATTACCGATGGTAGCTTAGGATTTCAAATAGGCTATGAAGATAATTATTTAGTTATGTTTATCATGGATGAAAAGCTTGTGCAAAATATGAAAAAATCAGAAATTACGCTCAGCGCAGACGCGACTGCGACGGCTGTAACAGCTAGCGCAAATATCGGCACAATCGACGCTTTTACGCGCGATATGTATGTTTATGTTAATAAAAGTGGAATTTTTGCTGGTGTTAGTCTGGGCGGATCTGTTGTTAGTATAAATACGGGCAAAACCTACAACACAAATTCCCACGAATATCAAACATTAATGAGCTATGTAAGATAATGCAAGAAATTTTAACTTCACTTTCGACTTACGGCTATATTTTGCTTTTTGTCTATTCGCTTGGTGGTGGAATGGTCGGGATTATCGCAGCTGGCGTGCTTAGTTATCTTGGCAAAATGGATATTAGAATTTGTATAGTTGTCGCGGCGATGGGGAATTTTGTTGGTGATAGTTTGATTTTTTATTTTACACGCTATTCAAAAACACAGATAATGTCGTATTTGCGCAAACAAAGACGAAGTTTGGCACTATCGCAAATTTTGTTTAAAAAATATGGAATTTTGATAATTTTGGTAAAAAAATACCTTTACGGAATTAAAACAATCATACCAATTGCGATCGCTTTGACCAAATTTCCGTTTGTAAAATTTAGTATTATAAACGCCATAACATCGCTAGTATGGGCTATATCTCTTGGCGTGCTTAGTTTTTACATGGGCGAATATATCAGCGATGCATATGAATATATGAAAAGTAAATTTTGGATTTTACCGCTTGGCGTGCTTGTTATTGTTTTGGTTGTGTATGTTTATTTTAAAACTAAAACTAAAAAATAGTCGGCTTATTTATCTAAATTTTTAATGTAAACTTGAGTTGAAATTCAACTATTTGGCTCAAATTTATTTTTAAATTGAGCTAAATTTCACAACTTTTTAGCTCAATCCCCATAAATTTCTAAATTTCTCTATTATTTATCATAAATTTCTAAAAAATTTAATCTACATTTAAGCTTGGCTTCTATATAATTCCAGCT
>CAUUFG010000055.1:0-9992 GCA_963544335.1 uncultured Campylobacter sp. | reverse complement strand
ATTGGTAAAAATTTGGCGCGATTTTAACATAAAGCAAATTTGTCTGAAATAAAAATTAACTTTTTGAGTTTATAATCAGGCATTTTTTTTAAAGGAGAAAATTATGAGTTTTATCAAAGAATTTAAAGAATTTGCGGTACGTGGAAATGTCATCGATATGGCTGTGGGCGTGGTGATCGGCGGTGCGTTTGGCAAGATTGTAAGCTCGCTTGTTGGCGATGTAATTATGCCTATTGTTGGCGTTTTAACAAGTGGTGTAGATTTTAAGGCCCTAAAATTTACAATAAAAGAGGCGCACGAAAATATCCCAGCAGTGACGATAAATTATGGTATGTTTATACAGACCATTATCGATTTTACCATTATCGCGTTTTGTATATTTTTGGCGATTAAAGCTATAAATCGTCTAAAACAAGACAAATCGCAAGAAGAAGCCTCTGCTGCGCAAGAAGCAACAAAAGAACCAAGCGATGAGACTAAACTTTTAAGTGAAATTCGAGATTTGCTAAAAAATAGGTCGTAATTGAGCTTTTTTTTAGCTATTATTCCAAAAATTTTTTAAAAAAGGCAGGAAATATGCGCGGTTATAAAATAGTTTCAGGAACGGCGAATTTAGAATTTGCTAAGAAAATTTCACAATATCTTTCGATGCCACTTAGCGAGTGTTCGATTAAGCGTTTTAGTGATGGCGAGATTAGCGTTCAGCTTGGTGAGAGTGTGCGCGGGAAAGATGTTTTTGTTGTCCAGCCTACGTGTGCTCCAGCGAATATAAATTTGATGGAGCTTCTTATTTTAACAGACGCTTTAAAACGAAGTTCCGCTTCGTCAATCACGGCGATTGTGCCGTATTTTGGCTATGCTAGACAAGATAGAAAAGCAGCGCCTCGCGTGCCAATCACAGCAAAATTAGTTGCGGATTTGATGCAAACAGCGGGAATTTCGCGCGTGGTGACGATGGATTTGCATGCTGGGCAAATTCAAGGATTTTTTAATGTTCCGGTGGATAATTTATACGCTTCTATCACTTTTAAAGAGTATATTAAAAATAAAAATCTCAAAAATCCGATTGTTGCAAGTCCCGATGTAGGCGGTGTCGCGCGGGCTAGAGCGCTTGCGAAGTCTTTAAATTTGGACCTTGTTATCGTTGATAAGCGTCGCGAAAAGGCAAATGAGAGCGAGGTTATGAATATCATCGGCGATGTGCGCGAAAAAGACGTAATTTTGATAGATGATATTATTGATACCGCCGGAACGATCGTAAAAGCAGCCGATGCATTTAAGAAAAATGGCGCGGTTTCTGTGCGCGCTTTTTGTTCTCATGCGGTGCTTAGTGGACCGGCGTATGAGCGTATAAATGGTAGTATTTTAGATGAGATGGTAGTGACTGATACGATACCTTTGAAAGAGCCTAGCGAAAAGATTAAAGTTGTCTCTGTTGCGCCACTTTTTGGTGAAGTAATCAGGCGAATTTACCACGACGAGAGTGTAAATAATCTGTTTGTTTAAGAATTTGATCGCTAGGATTTTAAATTTCTAGCGATTTTGTGTTTTTGGTTTTTGGGTTAAATTTTTGATATATGAAGTCGCCGTTGCCTTTGAGAGCCGCTGTAAATTTGGCTAAATTTGCGATCTTGTTTTAAGTTATAAAATCATCATTGTTTTTTTGAAGTGAGGCAAATTATAGTCCGCTTAACAATGAAAGTTTTTAATCGGTGGATTTTATTTTGCGTTTTTTGATTATTAAAATTTTTAGTCGAATTTTGTTGTTTTTAAAGGCTAAAAACTATGCTTTATGCAAATTTAAAAACTATAAAATTTATTTTACCATATCATAAAGTCTTAGCTTTCTAGGATGTACATAAGTAAACTCATAAATACAAGTAGCATCACCAAAGGATCAGTTTTTTACACTTATTCGCGCAAAAATATCCAAAATCAACAAACTTTTATTTGCTACGGCAATAAATATAAAAATTTCCATTGATTTTTTCGTTTTCTGAACTCATTTTGCTTTAGATAAAGATAAAAAAATTCTTTCTAATGCCTTAGTAAAGCAAAGTTTGATATAGGCCAGGAAATTCGTGTTTAATTGATATGATTTGCGCTATTTTTCAACGTTTAACTCCACAATAAAACTTTACGCCATATCTGTAAATCGATCATGGGTTTCTAAAATTTCATTACAAATCGCGAATTTTCTAGCTTAAATTCTCTAAAATAAGCAAAACGGATCTGTTTTATATAGCGTTAGAAAAATAGATAAAATTTACATATTACGTGCCTTTTGGCTTAAAACTTATGGTTTTTGCACGCCTTTATTTAGCCAAAAAGTAAAACTCATTTGATTAAGATTTTCGCGCTATTTTGGGCTTAAAATTAGCTCATTAGTTATAGTTTTCCTGTCAAATTTGGTTACTTTTCGCACTTAAAATTCGTAAATTTTTTAGATAATTTTTGCCTTGAAATCGTGCTAAATTTAGTGGTCTTATTATCTTTAAAAATTTCGCAAAAATATTGCAAAATTACTTTAAATTTACTTTGAGAAAAGAGCTACTTTGCTTGGTTAATTTGTAGTTTAAAACGAAAATATCTGAAATTTTTTGAAATATTCTCGCTTTAAAAAGCTTTTATCATTTTTAATGCAAATTTTTAAAGGCTTGATTTATAAAAAAACGAAAAAGAATTTAATAAAGTAATTATTCCTTTGTAGTAAGGTACTTTTTAAAAGTTTTGAAGTCTCTTTCAGAATATATCATTTTAAAAAAATATAACGCTAAGAAATTTGTGATAAATCAATGCAATTTATATGTAAATTTTGCAAAATTTCAAAAGTTTTTTCGCGCATTTGCTCGTTTGGGCTTTGTGTGGCATCTTTTATAACGTAAATTTCGCCACTTTGTAGCGCGCTTTTTGCGACAATCGCGTTAGAAATTACGCAAATATCACTAACCAAACCAACCAAAAATATCTGTTTAAAATCGCTATTTTTTATAAAATTTCCAATTTCTAGTGAGCCAAAGCCACTTTTTTCAAATACCTTATAATGCGAGATAAAAGGTTTTAAATCATCGCAAATTTCATGTCCACGTGTGCCTTTTATGCAGTGAATGATGGGTAAATTTTGACCTTCTGTTGTTTGTAGGTAGTCTTTAAAATGCGTATCTTGTGTAAAAATTATCTCGTTATTGCTATTTTGAAATTTAGAAATCAAATTTGTTATAGCAGGAATTATAGTTCGAGCTTTATCAAAACCTAGCGAGCCATCAATAAAATCATTTTGCATATCAACTATAATTAAAAGAGATTTTTCTTTGAGTGAGATCATCTTAAGACCTAGAAATAAAGTGGTGCCCAGGGTCGGAATCGAACCGACACAGAGTTTCCTCTACTAGATTTTGAGTCTAGCGCGTCTACCAGTTTCACCACCTGGGCTTAAAATAAAGTCGTGATTATAATAAAAAATGCTTAAAAAAAGTTGAGAGACGGGCGTCTCTCAAAAAATTATTTTTTAGCCTTTGCTTTTGCAGGTTTTTTTGCTACAGCAATTGCTTCTTTTAGCTCTTTGCCAACTTTAAATTTGACAACTTTTGAAGCTGGAGTTTTATATGTTTTGTCTGTTCCAGGAACTTTCCCCTCGCGTGCAGCGCGCTCAGTTGTGCTGAATGTGCCAAAACCAATAAAACTGATTGTGTCGTCTTGTTTTAAAACATCTTGTATTGCTTCCAAAGTTGCGTCAATTATTTTCGCAGTGTCTTTTTTGGTTGCTTCGGCCTTTTCGGCAACTAATTGAATAAAATCAGCTTTTTTCATGCCTCATCCTTTCATAAAACGAAAAATACGCACGATTGTATTGTTTTTTTTAAAAAAAAACAATAGAAAAACGGCAATCTTAGGCACTTTTAATCAAGAAATTTTCTATTTTTTACAAAAATTTGCCACAAAATGAAAAATTTTCGTAAAACAAAACTTAATTTTCTAAAATTTCAAACGAATATTCCATCTTAAATTTGCTATGTTTTATATCAATTAGTCGCAAATTTGGCACTTTTAAATTCTCAAAATCGCTTTTAGTTTGCACCAAATTTAACGCAAGTTCTCGCAAAAATTTACCTCTAAAATGCTTTGCGTAGTGGCTTATTACTTTTTTATTTTTGATAAATTTCAGCGTAGAATATGGCTGTTTTATCGTGTAAAATTTTTCGTAATATCCAGCGCGCAGATCTATAATAAATTCATCTTTTAAATATTCATCTATTTTTTTACTAAATTCATCTTTAAAATGTATCGCAGTATCGAATGCGCCGATCTTTTTACCTTGTTTTAGCTTGTAATTTGGCAAAGGTGTATCAGCGCGTAAAATTCCAAATAAATTTGAAAAAATTAGCACGTTTTCATCTATATAGCTTTGCGAATTTAAAGGCAAATTTGAGTATTTTAACGCATTATAGGCTACGCCTTGATATCGCAAAATGGCTTTAATTGCGTGTGAGAAATCAAAATTTGTATCAAATTTGGATACACCAAAAAGTCTCTTTAATTCATCATTTGAAGCTGAATTTATAAAATTTAAATATTTTGAAAAAACAAATTCGCGCTGGGTTTTTAGCTCTTTAAACAAAAAAATATCAAAATCAAATTTTAAATCACCAGAAATTTCAGATTTTAACTCGCTTGGCGAAAACAAAATTTTCAAAACAGAATCCTAATAAAAAGTTCATGGAGTGGTGCGCCCGAAGGAATTCGAATCCCTGACCTTTTGAACCGCAATCAAATGCTCTATCCAGCTGAGCTACGAGCGCACAATTATTAAAGAAGCCGAATTATAGCGATCAATTCTTATTTTAAAATTAAATTTTGTCAAATTTTTAATAAAAAATTTTTTTTAACATTTTAAAGTAAAAATAAATTAAATTTAAATATTATTCGCTTATTTTTTGCAAAGGAAAGCCATTATGATACATAAAATTTTGATTGCAAATCGCGGTGAAATCGCTGTTCGCGTCGTGCGTGCGTGCCGAGACTTGCATATAAAAAGCGTTGCAATTTACACAAAGCCAGACTCATATTCGCTTCATGTTCGCGTAGCAGATGAGGCATTTTTATTAGGCGATGATCCGATAAAAGGCTATTTAGATATCGAAAAAATTATTCGTATCGCCAAAGAATCAGGCGCTGATGCGATTCATCCTGGGTATGGATTTTTGAGTGAAAATTTTGAATTTGCTAAGGCGGTTGAGGATTCTGGGCTTATCTTTATCGGTCCAAAATCAGATGTTATCCGCAAAATGGGCAACAAAAATATTGCGCGTTATTTGATGTCAAAAAATGGTATTCCAATCGTTCCGGGTACTGAAAAATTAAATAATGAAACCATGGAAAAGATAAAAGAGCTAGCCTCGCGCATCGGCTATCCTGTTATTTTAAAAGCTAGTGGCGGTGGCGGCGGACGTGGGATTCGCGAGGTTTGGAAAGAGGAAGATTTAGAAAGTTTGTTTGAATCTTGCAAACGCGAGGCGATGACATTTTTTAAAAATGATGAAGTTTTTATGGAAAAATTAATAGTCAATCCGCGCCATATTGAGTTTCAAATTTTAGGTGATAACTACGGCAATATTATCCATCTTTGTGAGCGCGATTGCTCTATTCAGCGCCGTCACCAAAAGATTATTGAGATCGCTCCTTGCCCTTCTATTTCTGATCAGTTGCGCAAAGTAATGGGTGTGGTTTCAGTAGCAGCTGCGAAGGCTGTAAATTACTCAAATGCAGGGACGATTGAATTTTTGCTTGATGATTACAATAATTTTTACTTTATGGAGATGAATACGCGTATTCAAGTTGAGCACGGCGTTACAGAAGAGATTACCGGTGTGGATTTGATTGTGCGACAAATTCGCATTGCAGCTGGGGAAATTTTAGAAATTCGCCAAAGCGAGGTAAAACCGCGTGGATTTGCCATAGAGGCGCGTATTACAGCGGAGGATTTTACCAAAGGTTTCATTCCATCGGCTGGAACAATAAAAGAGTATTTCCCAGCACTTGGTCCGTCTGTGCGCGTAGATAGTCATATCTATAAAGATTATAAAATTCCGCCATATTTTGACTCTTTATTAGCGAAATTAATCGTAAAAGCGACCGATTATGATTTAGCTGTGAATAAGCTAGAGCGCGCGCTTCAAGAGTTTAAAATCGAAGGTGTTAAGACGATTTTGCCTTTCTTAAATGCGATATCAAATTCACGAAATTTCCGACGCGGGTTTTTTGATACTAGCTTTGTGGAGAAAAATTTTGATGAGTTACTTGAAATTTCGCATAAAAACGAGCGTGAAAATGAGACAATTGCAGCGGCAATGGTGGCGATTCAAACTCTATTAAAGGAAAAGAGCAATGGCTGATTTCCTCGATAGCTTAAAAGCGATTAAAAAAGAGTTGGATAAAAAAGACGCAAAAAAAATCGCACCCAAAAAAAAGCCAAAACCAAACCCAAATCGCGATGAATTTCGCGATATTTTTAAAGATGAAGATGGCAAAAATTTAGTCAATGAGGCTTTTAGTGAGAGCGGTGAAAATTTAAATGAGAGCGATGAATTAGCGCAAAATTTAGCCAAAAAACGCGCTTTGCAAGATGAGTTTGAAAGATATGCCAATTTGGCAAATATAAAAAAATTACACTAAAAACAGCGCAAATTTTATATTAAAATGATGTCAAATTTTGCATTTAAATTTAAAAATTTAGGTGCAAAATTTATGCTTAATTCATCAAAGTTCCATAAAAATTTACAAACTTTAAGCACTAAATTCAGCAAAAGTGTCTAAAATAGACGCTTCTATATTTAAATCAAATTTTAAAGGATAAACAATGTGTAAAGATTGCGGTTGTAGCCTACATTCAGGCTCTCATTTGCACGAACACACCCACGAAAATGGCGTCACTCACACTCACTCTCATTTGCACGATGAGAAAATTTTAGCGCAAGATCTCAAATTTCACATACACAGCGCGCATACCCATTTGCACGATGAAAATAGCGATTTAGGCGCAAATACCCACACACATTCGCACACCCATGAGACAGGTTGCACGCACACTCACGAAAATCACGCGCACCCTGTTTTAAATGAGAGTAAAACAATAAACGTTATTGAAAAAATTCTATCTCAAAACGATATTCAGGCTAGCCAAAACCGTGCACATTTTGACGCTCATGGCATTTTAGCTCTAAATTTGATGAGTAGCCCAGGTGCTGGAAAGACTACGCTTTTAGAGCGCACAATAAAGAGTGCCAAATTTAAAATAGGCGTTATCGAGGGCGATCTTGAGACCAATCGCGACGCAGATCGAGTGGCAAAAGCAGGGGCGCAAGCGCATCAAATCACAACAGGTCAAGCGTGTCATTTAGACGCTTTTATGGTACATGAGGGCATTCATCATCTTAAATTAGACGAGCTGAATTTGGTCTTTATCGAGAATGTTGGCAATCTTGTCTGTCCGGCTAGTTTTGACGTCGGGGCGCACTTAAATGTTGTGCTAATCTCATCGCCAGAAGGTAGTGATAAAATTTCAAAATACCCGGTGATGTTTCGCGCCGCCGATCTTGTTATTATCACAAAATCAGATGTAAAAGAGCTTTTCAAATTTGATAGCTACGAAGTCATTCGCGAATTGCGTAAGCTAAATCCGCGCGCCGATGTTATTGAGCTAGATAGCTTGAGCGGGGTTGGTTTTGAGAAGTGGATTAAATTTTTAGAATTTAAAATGGAGCTTAGATAATGTGCCTTTCGATTCCATCGCGCGTGCTTAGTATAGATGAGAATAATTATGCGGTGGTTGAGACGCTTGGTGTTAAGCGCGGCGTGAGTTTGGATTTGATTGCTGAGCCTGTTGCGGTTGGCGAATATGTGCTGATTCATGTTGGTTTTGCGATGGAAAAAATCGATACCGAGTATGCATTGGAGAGCTTGGCTGAATACAAAAAGATCACTCGCGCTATGGAAAATGGCGAAATTTCTGTTGATGATGGCGATTTAGGGCTAAATTTAATGAGAAATTTAGACGAAACCAAAAATTAGTGAATTTCATCACATACGCGAAGCTTTTAAACACAGCGGCGATTTTTAGTCAAAATTTAGTTCGCGCTGGGTTTTAAAAAGTAGATAAAAGGGTAAATTTTAGGAAATTTAATGGATTTGATTAACGATTTTCGTGATAAAAATATCATTTTGGCACTATCAAATTTGATAAAAAAAGAGGCAAAAAATCCTGTAAATATTATGGAAATTTGCGGCGGACATACGCATTCGATTATGAAATTTGGCATTTCTCAGCTTGTTGGCGAGAGTGTAAATTTTATCCACGGGCCAGGCTGTCCTGTGTGTGTGATGCCAAAAATCGCAATTGATCAAGCGATAAAATTAGCCTCGATGGAAGATGTGATTTTTTGCTCTTTGGCGGATATGATGAGGGTGCCTGGAAGCTTTACGAGTTTGCAAAAAATTCGCGGAGCAGGGCATGATATACGTGCGCTTTATTCGCCGCTTGATTGTCTAAGAATCGCACAGGAAAATCCGCAAAAACGCGTGATATTTTTTGCGATCGGTTTTGAAACAACTACGCCGATGAGTGCTGTTTTGGTGCAAAAAACACTAAATTTGGGCATAAAAAATCTCTTTTTTCACATAAATCACGTCACCGTTCCAGCCCCGGTTCGCACTATATTAAACGATAAAGAAGTTAAAATAGATGCATTTTTAGGGCCTAGTCATGTTAGTGTAATCACCGGTTCGCGCGTTTATGAGAGTATTGCGCAGGATTTTAAAAAGCCGATAGCTGTTAGCGGATTTGAGCCAGTGGATATTATGCTTAGCATTTTAAATCTTGTTAAACAGCGAAATTTAGGCACTTGCGAAGTATTTAATGAGTATAAGCGCGTCGTTAAAGCAGGTGGAAATTTAAAAGCGCAAGAGCTTGTTGCGCGCTATTTTACGACGTGTGATTTTACTTGGCGCGGGCTTGGAGAGATTGCTGATTCAGGGCTTGATTTGCGTGAAGAATTTGATGAGATTAATGCAAAAAAATGCTTTGATTGCGTGGTTGAAAGTAAAAGCGAAAGTCGCGCTTGTATTTGCGGGGAAATTTTGCGCGGATACAAAAAGCCATTTGATTGTAAAGTTTTTGGCAAAGTTTGCAATCCACAAAATCCAGTGGGCTCATGTATGGTCTCATCTGAGGGGGCCTGTGCGGCATATTATAAATATGCGCGAAATAGGTGATAAAGGCTATAAAACTTTAAATTTTTAGAGTGTTTATGGCTCAAAAATTTGCGCTTCGTTTTGGAAAATTTATGCAAATTTTTAAGTAATTGTGTTTAATTTTACAGCTAATTTTACGTAAAATTAAATGAAAAATCGTATGAAATCTAAATTTTTAAGGATAAAAAATGAGTGATAAAATTTTGCTCTCTCATGGAGGCGGTGGCGAAGAGATGAATGCCTTGATTGATAAGCTGATTTTTAAAATTTTTAAAAACGATCTGCTAAATAGTGCGGTTGATGCGGCGATTTTGCCAAAAATGGGACGAAATTTGGCTTTTACGACCGATAGTTTTGTTGTGACACCTAGAGTTTTTAATGGCGGAAATATCGGTAAAATCGCGGTTTGTGGCACAATAAATGATCTAGCGATGAGTGGGGCTAGGGCGCTATACATTAGCTGTGCGCTCATAATCGAAGAGGGATTTTCTATCGATGAACTTGAAATTATCCTTAAAAGTATGCGCGAAACTGCAGATTTGGCGGGGGTTAAAATCGTCTGCGGCGATACAAAAGTCGTGCCGGTTGGGAAATGTGACGGGATTTTTATAAACACGAGCGGGATTGGCGAAATTTATGATGGCACAAATGTAAACGCAAAGAGGTTGCAAAGTGGGCAAAAAATAGTCCTAAGCGGCGATATTGGGCGACATGGCGCAGTTATTTTGGCTGCGCGCGATGAGATT
>CAUUFG010000054.1:0-10250 GCA_963544335.1 uncultured Campylobacter sp. | reverse complement strand
TTTAACAAAAACAATTAAAAAACAGACTAAAAATTTCTTGACTTTTATCTTAAAAATTTAAGATATAGAAAAATAATTTAAATAAATCTAACAGAAATTTAAACTCAAACGATAATTTAAGCAACAATTCAAAAATATAGGCGAAATTTCTTACATTGTTACATTTATTTTTGTATTGTTTATCAAAATTACAGCTTTATCTTCTTGCCGTCTACTCTTGCTTAGATAATATCAAAGCTATTAAAAGAGGAGAATTGTTATATGAAGTTGAAACTATTCTAAACCAAAGCAAATTTGCTATTTTTGCGTGACGTGACGCAATATTTTTAGCAAATTTGGTAAATTTTTTACTTTAGTTTTTTGTATTCATCACTTAATTTTGCATAAATTTCATCTATTTTGGAGATATTTTGCGACAAAATTTCATTTAAAACCGCATTGTCTTCTCTGTCGTTCCAGATTTTTTTATACGTGCCATCTTTATAACCATTATCTTGACGAAACTGATTTAAGACGTTTTTGGCGACATAAATTTTGAAAAGCTTACTCAAATTTACACCACATTTCATCGCCAAACGAAAATAATTCGTAACCAAATCGTGAATCTTTAGATCAAACCCGCTGCACTGGTGTATTATCGCCTCTATCTCGTTGATTAGCTCATAAATGTTGTAATTATTTATGTTGTATGGCTCATAACAAAACTCATTAAACCCGCTCACACTCACGATTTCTTTCGTTACCTCTTTAAAATTTAGACCGCGCGCGTGTGCATTTTCGAGAATCAAACTCATTATAAAATGCCAAATATCGGCGATTTCAATACACACATTATCAATATCAACCGCCGCATTTACACTCTTCCAATGCTTCCACGCAAAGCTATCAATCAGCTCAGCACACTCCATATAAATGCAACGTCGCCAACTGATAATTTTGCCATTTTTATTGCGCCCAAGCTCCCAATTTTCGCCATTTGTCTCATCATTTAATTTTTTTTGCATTGCGAACATTTCACAAATTTTCTCATAAGTTTGCATATCTTTTTCCTTTAAAAATCAAAAATTTCGCTATTCTATAACAAAATTTTAAAGAGTTGCTATCAAAAAGGCGAAAAATGACACGAGAAATGGACGAATTTTTGCAAAAAATGAGACTTTGTTCGCTGTGCGCGGTTTTTGAAGATGAATTTTTTCCGTTTAATGCGTTTTACGCGTATGATGAGCGTGGATCAAATTTGATTATCGCTAGTGGAAAAGACTCGGCGCATGGGGCTAAATTTTGCGCGAATTTAAGCGCGAAATTTAGCATTTGTGGAACTATTGCGCTTGATACGAATGTTGTAAATTTGATAAAGGGTATTCAAATTTGGGGCGAAATTTACAGCGCGGATGTGCAAGATAAGCAAATTTATTTTAATAAATTTGCTTATTCTCGCACTATAAATCCGCTACTTTGGAGAATTGAAATTCAAAGAGCAAAAATGACCAATAATAAGATCTTTTTTGGCAAAAAACAGCTATGGCGACGAGATAATGGCTAGCTAACGCACCTAAAATTTGTTTTAAAAATCATAAAATTTTAAATTTTGTATTCGACGTGAAATGTAATATTTAAATTTGTATTTACAGCTATTTTGGCTTTAAAATCAAGTTTAAATTTCTAAATTAGCGCTAGATTTTAAAACCCAGCGCGAATTTAAAATTTCATCAATTTTTATAAACATTTAGTCAAATACACTAAACTTTTTTAAATATTTTTATATAAACTCTTGACATTTAATGGCGTTGTGCTGTATAATTCTTAGCAATTTTAAAAAAGAGTGCTAATTTTATGAAGATCAATAAACGAGATTTAATTTTAGATTACATCATTGAATCATATTTGCGAACAAATTTACCAATCGGTTCTGCTGAGCTTGGTTTACAAATGCAAGAGCTAATTCCAGCTTCGACGATTCGCGTATATTTTAAAAAATTGAGCGACGAGGGCGAAATTCGCCAACTTCACGTAAGTGGCGGGCGTATTCCTACGACAAAAGCGATGCGGACATATTGGCAAAATAAGCTTGATTTAAGTGCTAAAATTTTTCTTGAAAATAGCGATAAAATCTCGCTTGTAACGAGCGAATTTGAGATTTACACAATGGTTTTCACCTGTGAAAATGAGACATTTTGCGAATTGATTAATCATAAAAATCGCTTCATGATTTTGGTTTTTGATAGTGAGGAGATTGTCATTAAATTTGATGAGCGCGCGTTTAAATTTTTGCACAATTTGCTAGGGCTTTCACTAAATGAGCTAGAAACGACGGCTATTCAAGTAGGGCTTAGTGAGTTAAGGGTGAAAATCCGCGAATTAAAACGTTCAAAAATTGTCTTTTTGGCAAATGAGATCGTCGCTTATAAAATTTTCAACGATAATCGCGCAAAAATGTTGCTTGATCCTGAAATTTCTTTAAGGTTTAATAAAAATATTATATTTTTGCCTTTTTTTAACGAAGGATTCATGGGGATTAAGCGCGATGTAACTTATAATGGAAAAAAGGCTACGATGCTGTGCGCTGGTAGCATTTATGAGGATTTTGATAAATTTTTTAACTTTTTAACGGAGGTAGCATGAAAACTGATGAGACAAATTTGGAACAAAATTTAGATCAAAAGTGCGGTTGCGATGAAGTTTTGCAAGATGAAGCAAATTTGGACGCAAATCACACTGAAAATATGGCAAAAAATAACGTGGATTGCGCTCAAAACAGCGCAGAGACTGATGAGCAAATTTCTACAACAAGTTCAGATGAGATCGCCAAAATTCAAAGCGAATTAGATGAAATTACAGATAAATTTGTCCGTGCTCAGGCTGATTTTGCAAATATAAAAAAGCGTTTAGAGCGCGAAAATAGCGAAAATTTAGAGTATGCGAATATGAAATTTGCAAAAGATCTTTTGCCGATTTTAGATGCGCTAGAAATCGCTGCTACGATCGATGTAGGTGAGAGCGAAATTGCAAATAAAGTAGAAGAGGGAATAAAAAATTGCGTTAATATGTTTTTAAAGACATTTGAAAATTACGGCATTGTGGCTATCAAAAATGATGGCGAAGCTGATCCAAATTTTCATCAAGTAATTAAAGTAGAGGAGTGCGAAAACGCCACCAGCGGGCATATCGTGCAGGTTTTTCAAAAAGGCTATACGTTTAAAAATAGACTACTTAGAGAGTCTATCGTAGCCACGGCGAAGTAAATTTAAATTTTAATAAAAGGATAAAAAATGAGCAAAGTAATCGGTATAGATTTAGGAACAACAAATTCAGCTGTATCTATCTATGAGCACGGCGAGAGCAAGATTATCCCTAATAAAGAAGGCAAAAACACCACCCCAAGCGTGGTCGCTTTTACTGATAAGGGCGAAATTTTAGTTGGTGATACAGCAAAACGTCAAGCTGTCACAAACCCAGAAAAGACGATCTATTCAATCAAACGAATTATGGGTTTGATGATGAATGAAGAAAACGCAAAAGAGGCTGCTACGCGTCTGCCATATAAAATCGTAGATCGCAATGGTGCGTGTGCGGTTGATATTGCTGGTAAAATTTACACCCCGCAAGAGATTTCAGCAAAAGTTTTGATGAAGCTAAAAGAAGACGCCGAGACGTATTTGGGTGAGAGTGTTGTCGATGCGGTTATCACTGTACCAGCGTATTTTAATGACAGTCAGCGCAAAGCGACAAAAGAGGCCGGCACAATCGCAGGGCTAAATGTATTGCGTATCGTAAATGAGCCAACAGCTGCGGCTCTTGCTTATGGTTTAGATAAAAAAGAAGCAGAAAAGATCGTAGTTTATGATTTAGGCGGTGGGACGTTTGATGTTACTGTGCTAGAAAGCGGCGATAATGTCGTAGAGGTGCTATCTACGGGTGGAAATGCGTTTTTAGGCGGAGATGACTTTGATAATAAGATTATTGATTTTTTAATTAGCGAATTTAAAAGCGAAACAGGTATTAATTTAAGAAGCGATGTGATGGCTATGCAACGCCTAAAAGAGGCTGCTGAAAATGCTAAAAAAGAGCTAAGTTCCGCGATGGAAACAAGCATAAATTTGCCGTTTATCGCAGCTGATGCGACAGGTCCAAAACACCTAGTAAAAACAATCACTCGCGCTAAATTTGAGAGCATGATTGAATCTCTTGTTGGTGAGACTATCGGGACGCTTAAAAAAGTCGTAAAAGATGCGGATTTAAACATCTCTGATGTAAAAGAGATCGTTATGGTGGGCGGTTCTACGCGTGTGCCTTATGTAAATGAGGAGGTTAAAAAGGTATTTGGCAAAGAGCTAAATAAGAGTGTAAATCCAGATGAAGTTGTCGCTATCGGCGCTGCTATTCAGGGTGCGGTTATAAAAGGCGATGTAAAAGATGTGCTTTTGCTAGATGTTACGCCACTTTCTCTTGGTATCGAAACCGTCGGTGGAATCATGACGAAAATGATCGAAAAAGGCACAACAATCCCGACTAAAAAATCTCAAGTCTATTCAACAGCAGAGGATAATCAAACAGCGGTTACGATCAATGTTTTACAAGGCGAAAGAGAGTTTGCAAGGGATAATAAGAGCCTAGGAAATTTCAACCTAGAAGGCATCATGCCAGCCCCACGCGGTGTGCCTCAAATCGAAGTTGAGTTTAATATCGACGCAAACGGAATTTTAACCGTCAGTGCAAAAGATAAAGCAACAGGCAAAGCAACAGATATCAGAATTACCGGCTCAAGTGGTCTAAGCGACGCCGAAATTGAAAAAATGGTAAAAGAAGCAGAGATGCACAAAGAAGAGGATAAAAAGAAAAAGGAGAGTGTTGAGGCACGAAATAGCGCGGATTCTATCGCTCATCAAACAGAAAAAACGCTCAACGAAAATGGCGATAAGATCCCGGCTGATGCACGCGTAAAAATCGAAGGCGCACTAAACGATCTAAAAGAGACGCTTAAAAATGAAAGCGCGACAAAAGAGGAGATTGATCAAAAAGTTCAGTCTTTGGCAAAATGCTCAGAAGAGCTCTATAAAGCTTCAAGTGCTGGTGCAAATAGTGCAAATTCTAGCGCAAATAACAGCAAAAAAGATGACGATGTAATTGACGCTGAGGTCGAATAATAAAATTTAGATTGTTTAAAAGTCTTTAAAAAGGCAGAAATTTAAAATAGAAATGAATTTTTGCCTTTATTTTTTATTTTTGGTTTTATTTTTACGCAATTTTTTAATGTGAAACTAAATTTTATACAAATTCTGCATCAAGTAAGATAAATTCGATTTTTTAGCTAGTTTTAGCCAATTTTCTACAAATTTTTGTGATTAATATAGTTTAAAACTCAAAAATTTCTATCGCTTTTTTGTAATGTTTCCCCGAAATTTTTAAAATAACTTGGAAATTTAAGCTCATGTGCGCGTCGCGTATAAAAATGTTTATAAAGTTTAAAAACACATATTTTTTCGCGCTACGATTTTTAGTTTCAAATGGCTTTTAAATTTTTAAGCTTTTTAAAACAAATCTCAAAAGTTCTTTTAAAGAGATAATTTCTCTACTGAGTTAATAAAATCGTGCGAAAAGTGGTTTAATAAAATATTTTTAAGAAGTTTTGAAGTCTCTTATAAAAATGCTTTTTTGATGAGGGATCTCTTATCAGTTTTAATAGTTTTTGATATAAATCTTCTTGTGTAGTTTTAGTATTGCATCTAAATTCGCGCTCTTTAAGATAAAGTAAGAAATTCTCTTTTTAATGCCTTTAAATTTAGATAATCTATGTTTAACATAATATTATAATTTTCAATGCCGTCTATAAAGCTTCGTAATCTACTAAACTCCGATAATATGGGTATTAGCTCGCTAGCAGAACAGTTTTTAACTATTCTTTGCCATTACGCTTTAGCATGCTAAATACTGGAGTTTTTCGCTTATGTTTATGCCTCTCTTGCTTTTAAAATAGCTTTCGTCTATTTCAAAGCGAACTTATATTTAAACTTACAAGCTTAAAATCTCGCTCGAAATTTACTTATTTTTTCACACTATAGGGCTATTAAAATTCTGATATTTTTAAAGCCTCTATCGGCTTAAAAATATCATAAAATTTCTTCTTTGAAATTTGGAAAAGGACTATATGCTTATTTTTCATATTTTTCATCGCAACTTAATGCTTCTTAGGCTTGCATTAAGTTTTGTTGAAGCAAAATTTATTAGTAGTTTTTACAAATTTTATTTCAAAATATCATGGTGTAGATGTGCTTTTCGGATTTTGTTTTTTGTTGTCGGTGTTCTCTGTGTCAAAAGTAAAAATTAGATGAGTGATTTTACTACCCTTGCTTTTTGTTTTGCCTTTTTCATAAATTAGATTTTTAAATGGTGTTAAGCTTCTTTCTGATGATAGTTCTTTGATGACAGGTTTTAAAATTTGTTTTTCTATATCTCTAGTTTCATAACTTTTTGGAACATCTAAAATTTCTTTAAATCTTTCAAAATCTATTTTAAAAACTCCTGTGCTTCTGTATTGTTTTAAAAGCCTATAAATTGTTTTTGTTTATTTGCCACTTAGATTAACAAACTCGACCAACCCAAAGCGTGTAAAATTATTCATTAAATTATTAAAAATATATGCAAATGCTTCGCTTACTCTAAACACTTAAAAATTCTCTTTTTTTGCCTATATGAACCCTTGGAAATATTACTTCTTGGGCTGTTCCGTCATTGTCGTTATATCTGATTTTTAAGTTTTGTAGCTTATCGAATTGACTAAAAATTGTAGCTTCTAAATAGTCTTTATTTGTCGTGCTTATGTCTGATAGTTCTATGATTTGATTAATCGGAAATTTTAAAATTTCCATTCTTTTATTTTCTATCTTTGTGAAAAGTGCAAATAAAATATTGATTTGATTTTCACTCAAACCACCTAATCTTATGTTATTTAAGTCGTTGTGATATTTTACTGCTTCATTAACCATTTTAAGCCCCTTATCTCGGTCAAGTTTTCAGATTTTTTTATTATGCTATATCGTGGATAAATAAGTCAATACTATCCACGATATCAATAAATTTATCCTTGTTACTATTTTTTTGACCCCTTTCAAATGCCCTTAAAATAGTGCTTTGCAAAGGGTCGAATTTTGCCTAAAAGATATAAAAAAGACGCGCACTCGAAAAAAATCAAAAATTTTAAGGTTTTTTAAAGCTTTTGAAATGTTTAGGAAATACCAGTAAAAAGTGAAAGGGAAGCGGTTTTTTATCTTTCAAAACCTCTTTTCTCTTTTACTGGTGTTTTGTTATTTATTTGTTTAGGTTCGTTTTCTATAAGTTTACATCTTGCTTTTAATTTGTCATCTAACTTGTTATATTGTGATTGTGTAAAATCTTTTGCCATAGCTTTGCCACTTTCAGCTATCCACATAATTCGATATTTTTTAGGCTCTGGTATAGGCTGTAAAGTAACTTTATCTGTTTCTGAATATTTTAACTGCTCTTTGTTAAATTGTTCTTGCGTTAGTAGTGTAATTTTGTCATTTTCTTTTTTGTAGCGTGTAAAAGCGCTGGAATTAGCTTTATTTTTTTGTATTACCTTGACTTACTTTTTGCTTTAAATCGCTTCCTAGCCCGTTTATTTTTGATTTTAGATTTGTGTTTTCTCTTTTTAGGTGTTTCGTTCTCTGTTTTAAATGCATTCTTTTCATCTATCAAATCTCCCATTTCTTTAAAATATTCCTCGCTTTTCTTTTTGTAATAGTCTCTTCTCCTTCTAGATTTGTGATTTCAAGCAAATAGTCTGCTATTTGCTTAGCTTTTATTTCTAGCTCTTTGGTTAAGTCTTTGATTTTAGACCAAAGACTTATGCTATCATTTTCTTTTTTGATTTCGCCTTCTCTTTTAAAGATATATTCTCGGCTTTTTATTTGTAAATTAGCTTTTGCAATTTCTATAATTCGCTCTTGTTCTTGCTTTAAACGCTCTTGTTCTTTTTTAAGTTCTTGCTCTTTGCTTTTTTCGTTAGCTTGAATAATTGCGTTTAAATTCTCTATCGTTTGAAATTGCTCGTTTAAAATCGATTCTGTGTCTGTCTTATATCTGATGAAGCCTTTTTTGATATGCTTTGCAATTAAATCATTTTTCCAAATTTCAAATTCTTCGCTGTCTTTAAAAGTCAATTCCTTTTTAGCTTTGTTTAGCTCTCTAAAATATTCAGCCGTAAAACCCTTATTTTTACTTTCTTTTCGTAACTGCTCTAAAGCTTCTTTGGTGTTAAATAGCTCTTGTGTTAGTTCTTTTTGTAGTTTCTAATTTTGCTTTTTTAAATCTTGCGCGGCTTCTTTTTGCCTTGCGTATTCTCTTGGCTTTATGCGTTTTGCTCCGCTTAATCGCTTATCTTGTCCCCTTTGCATTTGTAAAATTTCGGCTGTTTCTGTTTGAATTTCTCGCATAACTTCTTTTGTGAAGTCTCGCCATTTGAAATTTTGTTTGCCGTTTTCTCGATCAAGTGTGATGAATTCTAAATGTGCGTGTAAATTTGGCACTATTTCGCCATTTTCGTTTTCGCATCCTTCGTCTCTATGCATCGCTATTTGATAACATTGAAAGCCGTATTTAGTTTTAAAGTGTTCGGCTAATTTTTCTAAATCTTGCATAGTTGTATCGCTTTTAATATTTACAACTGCCGACCACTCGCAACTTTTAGCTTGAAATTTTTGCCCAGTGTTTTTTGTGTAGTTTTCTTTTGCTTTTTCGATAATTTGGTTTTTTAGTTCTTTTGCTTGTGTTGAGTTACGATTACACTCGCCCCTTTTTTTTGCTGTCAATTAAATAGCTAGGGGGCGGTTCTGTCGTTATGTTCGCAATTTATAGCAATAGATTTTTCAAAAATTTATGCTTGAAATGTTTCCCATTGCAAGCCCTTATAAGTGTTTTCATCTCGCTTTACTACTCGGATTATTTTTATTATTTTTAATTTGCCGTTGATAACTTTCGCGATTACTCTATAATTTTCTAAACGCCATCGCCACCGATTATCTTTAAAAGCTGTTAAGTGTTTTGCGTTTTTGAGTTCGCAAGGATTTCAGAATTTGCCAAAATCTTATTTATAAAAATATCTATTTTAGCGTGAATTTATGGTTGTCCTTTTGCAAGTTTTGTCATAAATTTATCAGCTTCTCGCTCGATTTCAATTTTATAAATCATTGCTATAACTCGCTTCGACTTCTGCTTTTAATTCTGCAAATAAATCGGCTCTTTGTTGTCCAGTCAATTTAGCTTGATATTCTTGTGCTAATTTATGGCTCTGTGATTTTTGATAGTCAATAAAATTGGATTTTGGTTTGTCTATGCTATCTTTGAGTTTTGTTTTTAAAAAGCTTATTAGCTCAGAAGTAGCTTTGATTTTTTCTTGCAAATTTGCTTTTAATTTTGCTTCTTTTTTCTCCGCATTTAACAAAGAAGTTAAAAGCTGTCGTTCACTCATATTTGAATATTTTGCATAATCTATCGTTTGCATTTTTTTCGTTTTACTGGTGAATTTTTACACTCGATATTATGGCGAACTTCTGAGTATAATTCAAGTGTAAAAACAAATTACGCCCTTGAACTTATGAAAGGGTGGTAATTTGTAAATTACTATCCTTAAAAGAGTGTTCGCAAGCTAACTACTATTTTTAGAATGTAATTTGCCACTACAAGGGGCTTGTTAAATGAATTTAAATGCGTTCTGAAAATGTTGCAAACTCTGAAATTTCAATTCAAATATTTTGCTGTTTTCTTGGTTTCTAGCCTTGCCAAAAATTTTATAATCGCTTGTAAAATCTAGTGTTAAAATTTTGCAAGTATCAAAGCCACCTAAAATTTTGTTTCTGTCTTTTTCGGCTGTAAAATAAAACTCGATGCCGATAACTTTATTTTTGGATTTTGTGATTTGTATTCTTCTATTGCTTGTTTTAAAATTTCTAAATTCGGAAATATGATTTTTTTTCTGTTTTGAAATTCTCTTGCGTCGTAACATAACGCAGAAATTTTATTATTATCTATTTTTTTCGATTTCAATAATTTTCCAAATTTTATTTTCACTCTCAAAACTTTCATTGCTAAATTGATGTTTGAATTCTTGCTTGGCTTTTGCTTCTTTTGCTTGCGCGATTTGTGCTCTACCAAATTATATTATTATATAATCAAATATAAAGATATATATGACTATATACATCAATAAATTACCTTTAAAATTACTTTATAGCTAT
>CAUUFG010000053.1:0-10279 GCA_963544335.1 uncultured Campylobacter sp. | reverse complement strand
TTTGTTTAAAATTTCAAGTTGGCAAGCTGATTAGAAGTAATAATAAAAGCAAAAAAGATAAAAAATAAGGAGTCTTTAAAAACTACAAAGGCGAGGATATCTCAAAAAGACTTTAGATATTTGCGTTTTAAACTACAAATTAGCCAAGCAAGGCAACGACACAAATCCAATTCAATCCATAAACAACTACGGCATAAATCTTGCTAAAACTCTTTTTGAGTAGTTTTAAATGCCAATTTGCACTTCCTTTAAGCGAAATAAATTTTCTCTTTTACGTATTTTATGTATTTAAATTTGATTAACCTATGTTTAATGTATCCACAAAAATCTCAATGCATTTTTGGGCGAATTTATTTTTAGAGTGTTTATTCTGGCTTATAATCCAACAAAAGCTTTTGATTGCCTCTATAATAGCGGATTTTCTAGCTTACAATAGTCCAAAATGAGATTTGGCTCATCTTTTAAAAATCCAAGATAAATTTGCCGTTTTGTTTAAAATAGCGAATGAAACAGAAATATTTATAGTGTAATGTTATCGGCAAATAAAACAATGGTAAATTTAATATAGGCTATGAAACTTTGAGTTTTGTTAATGCAATTTTTGCCGTTTGCAAACTGATTTTATAATGTGCGTTTTATTTTCGCTTGGCTTAAAACAGGCTCATCAATTAGATCATTATTTTGGGCTTTAAAATGCAAAACCGCAAGCTCTTTTAAAGAGATTAATTTATGGCAATAGATACTTTAATAAATTTTAGATAATTTTATTTGATGCTAAATTAATCTTATCTTTCTCAATCTAAATTTAGTTTAGCAATACACTCTTTAAATTTATCACCTCTTTGAGCGTAGCTTTTAAACTGATCTAAACTAGCACAAGCTGGGCTTAAAAGCGCGACTTCGTCTAAATTTGTCGGGATAGGGTTTTTTAGCTTTGCGTTTGATAAATTTTCATCTAAATTTGCGTGGAAATTTTGTGAAATTTTCTCCACAGCTACATCTAAAAATTCGCATTTTTCACAATTTATGCCAAATTTCGCGCTCATATCTGCGATTTTTTGCGTATTTATACCGATCGCGTAGATTTTCGCGTCCATATTTTGCAGTTTTTCAAACACAGGCGAAAGATCCACACCTTTATCATCACCACCTAAAATCAGATGAATTTTATACCCCTCATATCTACGCAAAGCGCAAATCGTCGCGTCAATATTTGTCGCTTTTGTATCATTTACCCAAATTCGGCCAAATTTATCGCGTATCTCTTCTAACTTATTTGCTTCAATTACAAAGCGGTTTAAAAGCGCAACATCAGCCACGCCAACCACCATTTTAGCGATACAAAGTGCCAAAACAGCGTCAAGCAAAAACGGTGTTTTAAAATTGATTTCATCCAAATTTACACAGCAAATTTTTGCCAAATCCATCTCATTTTCATAAAAATAAATTTTGACCGCGCAATCTTTTAGCCGATTTTTGTAACATTTTGGCGCAAAAGCGACCCCATTTTTCATCATAAAAAACGGCTTTAATTTAGCATTTTCATACTCTTGAAAGCTCCCATGCCACGAAAGATGATCGGGCGTAATCGGCAAAAGCGCGTAAATTTCAGGCGTGGCACGCTTTGTGTAGTGAATGGTAAATGAGCTAGTTTCTAAAATCCAAATCGGCGAAGATTTATCTAAATTTGCCACAGGAATTCCGACATTTGCGCCCATTTGTGCTCCGAATTTTTCGAGTAAAAATTGCGTCATTTTTGTCGTTGTTGTTTTGCCATTTGTCCCACTGATCCAGATTTTTCGACCTGCAAAATCACTAAAATAATCATACTCGCTGATTAAATTTTGCGCTTTTTGCACGAGTTTGTGGCGCGGTGGAAAGCCTGGGCTTGGTATCTCTAATTTGCTATTTTGCGGATCAAACTCACGCGGATTTAGGAGGCGATTTCCAAATTCGTCGGTGCGGATTTTTTCACTATTTTTATCGCTACAAATTTCATCAAATTTATCATCATAAATGTCCCAGCCGCCACTTTTAGCGATTGCGCGTGTAGTTCCGCCGTATCCAAATAGTGATTTTCTCATCAAATTTACCTTATTTTAATTGACGCTAAAGCGATCAAATTTGTTAAAAACGCGATAATCCAAAATCGCACGATAATTTTATTTTCCGTCCAACCCTTAAGCTCTAAATGGTGATGAAATGGTGCCATCAAAAATATCCGTTTTCCGCGCATTTTAAAGCTCCCAACTTGCAAAATCACAGAAAGCGTCTCAAAAACAAATACAAAGCCAATAATTACGAGTAAAATTTCGTTTTTTGTGATAATTCCTACGTATCCTAAAAATCCGCCAATAGCTAGGCTACCGCTATCACCCATGAAAACTTGCGCTGGGTAGCAATTAAACCACAAAAAGCCCAAAAGCGCCCCGATAAGCGCGGTTGCGATGATTGTAATTTCGCCAACGCCGACGATTTTTGGTAGCAATAAATATCCAGAAATACTCGCGTGTCCGCACAAAAATGCAAAAATCGCCAAAGTTGCCGTCGAAAATATAGAAGGGATAGTTGCTAGCCCGTCTAATCCGTCTGTTAAATTTACCGCATTGCTAGCACCTGTTAATAATAAAGTCCAAAAAAACAGAGCAAAAAAGCCCATTTCAAAGAGCGGATATTTGTAAAAAGGTGCGTAAAATTTGGTGCCTAGTGCTGGTATAAAATATAAAAAAAGAGCAATAATAATAGAAAGCGCGATTTGCAAAGCAAATTTTTTTCGCGCAGAGAGCCCAGCGTGATTTGACTTGCCTAAAATTTTGCCGATGTCGTCTTTAAACCCAATCAAACTAAATCCGCCAATACAGCAAATTCCCAAAACAACGAACAAATTTGACAAATTTGCGCACATTAAACTAGCAATTAGCGTCGCACCAACAAAAACAATCCCGCCCATTGTGGGAATGTGTGACTTTTTTTGATGATTTTTTGGGGCTAATTCGTAGATTGGCTGATTTGCGTGACGCGCCCGCGCCCAAGCGATAAATTTTGGCATGAGATAAACAGTCAAAGCAAATGATAAAAAAAACGCAATCCCAGCTCGAACAGTCGTATAACCAAACAAGCGCAAATCCAAAATTTCATACAAATAATAAAACATATTTCCTCTTAAAATTTAAAAAAGCGTAATTTTACTATAATTTGCCTTATTTTTTTTTAAGTAGGAATCATGAAAACAATATTAGTGATAACTGATGGAATCGGCTTTAATCAAAGCGATAAATTTAACGCATTCGCGGTGGCAAAAAAGCCTAATTATGATTGGCTTTTTGCAAATTCTGCGCACTCGCTTTTGCATACAAGCGGGCTTAGCGTAGGACTTCCACAAGGTCAGATGGGTAATTCAGAAGTGGGACACATGACGATTGGCGCGGGGAGAATTTTGTATCAGAATTTAGTTAAAATCGACCGCGCGATTGATGAAAATACGCTTATGCAAAACGAAGCGTTGCTAAATTTATTAAAAAAGTGCAAAACAATCCACGTAATCGGGCTTTATAGCGATGGTGGCGTGCATTCTCACAAACGTCATTTTGATGAAATTTATAAAATTTGCACCGAATTTAACCCACATTGCAAAAGCGAAAATGATGGCGAAATTTCGCAAAATTCAAAAGTTTGGGCTCATTTAATAACCGACGGACGCGATGTATCGCCAAAATCTGGGCTAAATTTCATCGCAAAAGCGCAAAAAAAGATGAAAATCGCTACCATTTGTGGCAGATTTTACGCGATGGATCGCGATAAACGTTGGGAGCGTGTAAAATCGGCGTATGATTCGATGATGGGCGAAATTTCGCCGACAAATTTAACCCCTAGCGAATATATTGAGCAAAGTTATGCGCAAAATATCACAGATGAGTTTATAAAACCTGCGATTTTTAACGGATTTAGCGGGATAAAACCAGATGATGGCGTGATTTTTATCAATTTTCGCAATGATCGCGCACGTGAGATTTGCGCTGCTTTGGGGCAAGTAGAATTTGATGGATTTAAGCGCAAATTTGTCGTGCCAAATTTGATAACGATGACAAATTATGATGAGAAATTTAGCTTCCCTGTGATGTTTGAGAATGATGAAATAAAAGATACGCTAAGCGAGGTCATTTCAAAAGCAAATCTTAGCCAACTTCATACCGCCGAAACCGAAAAATACGCGCATGTAACGTTTTTTTTAAACGGCGGAAAAGAAAATCCAGCACTTGGCGAAACGCGTGTTTTAATCCCTAGCCCGCAGGTCGCAACATATGATGAAAAGCCCGAAATGAGCGCATTTGCGGTATGTGATGCTGTGCTTAATGGGATTAAAAACGGGCAAGATTTTATCGTGGTAAATTTCGCAAATGGCGATATGGTGGGGCACACAGGAAATTTTGACGCAGCGATAAAAGCTGTGGAGGCTGTAGATCAGTGCTTGGGGCAAATTTTACGCGCAGCAAAAGAGCATGAATACGCATACGTGCAAATAAGCGATCATGGAAATTGCGAGGCAATGATGGATGAAAGTGGTGAAATTTTGACAAATCATACGACTTTTGATGTATTTTGTTTTGTTGTTGCAAACGGCGTAAAAGCGATAAAAAATGGCGGTTTAAGCAATGTCGCGCCGACTATTTTAAAACTAATGGAGCTAAAAATTCCAAAACAAATGGACGAGCCTTTGTTTTAAAATTTAAAAAAAGTTGGTAGAGTTGCGTTTTCTTGATTGAAAAAATAGTTTATAAGGAGTAAAAATGAAATTTTCAGGAAAAAATGTCATAATTACAGGTGCTAGTCGCGGTATCGGTGCGCAAATTGCCAAAACTTTGGCGCAACAAGGTTTAAAAGTGTGGATAAATTATCGCTCAAAACCAGAGATTGCTGATGCGTTAAAAGCTCAAATCGAGAGTGTTGGTGGCGTGGCGGCTGTGATTAAATTTGATGTGACAAACGAGGCGGAGTTTATTGAGGGTTTAAATTTGATTATTTCTAGTGACGGCGAGCTTAGCTATTTGGTAAATAACGCAGGAATTACAAACGATAAACTAGCACTTCGGATGAAAACAGAAGAATTTACTAGCGTGATTGATGCGAATTTAACAAGTGCATTTATAGGTTGTAGAGAAGCACTAAAATTAATGAGCAAAAAGCGTTTTGGTGCAGTCGTGAATATAGCGTCGATTGTGGGTGAAACCGGCAACGTTGGACAGGTAAATTACAGCGCGAGTAAAGGCGGAATGATTGCGATGAGTAAGAGCTTTGCAAAAGAAGGAGCTACGCGCGGGATAAGATTTAATTGCGTTACACCGGGATTTATCGCTACAGATATGACTGCAAATTTAAGCGATGAAATCAAAGCAAAATACGAAGAAAATATTCCGCTTCATCGACTAGGCGACCCGCAAGATATCGCAAACGGCGTAGCGTTTTTATTAAGCGATAATGCTAGCTATATTACAGGCGAGACGCTCAAAATCAACGGCGGAATGAATATGTAAATTCTCGTGTATTAAAATTTTATGATATAATCGCGTTTTCATTTTTTGCTGATTTAATTTTGGCATAAAGATGAGTAAATTTTTAAGAATTTTAAGGAGTTAAAATGGCAGTATTTGAAGAAATAAGAGACGTAGTTGTAGAGCAGTTGAACGTTAGTCCTGAGGCTGTTAAATTAGAGTCTAAAATTATTGAAGATTTAGGTGCTGATTCGCTAGATGTTGTTGAGCTTATTATGGCATTAGAAGAGAAATTTGATATACAAATTCCAGATGCAGATGCAGAAAAATTAATTAGTATTCAAGATGTAGTTGATTATATAGAGAAAATAAAATAATCATCCCAAGGAGAAGTTATTGAAACGAGTTGTAATAACTGGCGTTGGCATGATAAATGCCTTAGGGCTAGATAAAGATAGTGCTTTTGAAAATATTTGCGCTGGTAAAACGGGTGTGGATAAAATCACACTCTTTGATCCAAGTGAATTTCCAGTGCAAATTGCTGCAGAAGTTAAAGATTTTGATCCGAATTTAGTGATAGAAAATGGTAAAGATATCAAAAAAATGGATAGATTTATTCAATTTGGATTAAAAGCTGCTGCTGAAGCTATGAAGGATGCAAATTTTAGCGAAAATGTCGATGAATTAGGATATGAAAGCGAGAGTTTTGGTATTGTTTCTGCAGCTGGAATCGGCGGATTGCCAAACATAGAAAAAAATTCAAATATTCTTTTAGAAAAAGGACCAAAAAGGGTATCTCCGTTTTTTATCCCGTCTGCACTAGTAAATATGTTGGGCGGTTTTATTTCTATAGCTCATAATTTAAAAGGACCAAATTTATCTAGCGTTACGGCTTGTGCTGCTTCTACCCATGCCATATGTGAAGCTGTAAAATGCATAATGATTGGCGAAGCAAGAAAAATGTTGGTCGTCGGCGCTGAATCTACAATTTGCCCTATTGGTATGGCTGGTTTTTCATCTATGAAAGCCCTTTCGGCTAGAAATGACGATCCGCAACACGCTTCGCGCCCATTTGATGGCGAACGCGATGGTTTTGTGATGGGAGAAGGTGCTGGCGCACTTGTATTAGAAGAATATGAGGACGCAAAAGCTAGAGGAGCCATAATTTATGGCGAAATTATTGGATTTGGAGAGAGTGGCGATGCGCATCATATAACCTCGCCATCACTTGATGGTCCATATCGTGCGATGAAAAAAGCGTATGAAATGGCCGGTAGTCCAAAAATTGATTATATCAATGCTCATGGTACATCTACGCCAGCTAATGATAAAAATGAGACAGGAGCATTAAAAGAGCTTTTTGGTGCAAATGTTCCACCTGTTAGTTCAACAAAAGGTCAAACAGGCCATTGCTTGGGAGCTGCAGGAGCAATTGAAGCCGTTATATCTTTAATGGCAATGCAAAAAAACATAATTCCGCCAACAATCAATCAAATTTGCAAAGATGAAGATTGCGATCTTGATTATGTGCCTAATGTCGCAAGACGGGCGAATTTAAATGTCGTAATGAGTAATTCATTTGGCTTTGGTGGAACAAATGGCTCTCTGATTTTCAAAAAAGTTGATTAAAAAATGGCTAGCTATTTAGATTTTGAAAGAGGAATAAGACAGCTAGACGACGATATAGTTAGTGCAAAAATCAAAGGTGATGTCGCTGCGGTTGAGATTTTAAATAAAAATTTGGAAAAGGAAGTTTCTAAAATTTATAAAAATCTCTCCGAATTTCAACGATTACAGCTTGCTCGTCATCCAGATCGCCCGTATGCTCTAGATTATATACGTTCGCTTGTGAATGATGCTCATGAGATTCATGGCGACCGCGCATTTCGTGATGATCCTGCGATTGTCTGTTATTTGGGCTATATTGGCAATGAAAAATTTGTTGTTATTGGCGAACAAAAAGGTCGTGGAACAAAGTATAAATTGATGCGAAATTTTGGTATGCCTAATCCGGAAGGATATAGAAAAGCTTTACGTGTTGCGAAGTTGGCTGAAAAATTTAATCTGCCTATTTTGTTTTTAATTGACACCCCTGGTGCGTATCCAGGAGTTGGTGCTGAAGAGCGCGGTCAAAGCGAAGCCATAGCTAGGAATTTGTATGAATTTAGCGCACTTAAAACAAAAATTATCTCAGTAGTTATTGGAGAAGGCGGAAGCGGTGGGGCGCTTGCTATTGGCGTGGCTGATCGTCTTGCAATGATGCAAAATTCTGTTTTTTCTGTAATTTCACCAGAAGGGTGCGCTGCTATTTTATGGAACGATCCTAGCAAATGCGAAGCAGCAACAAAAGCTATGAAAATTACAGCAACCGAACTTCGTGAGGCAAAGCTTATTGATGCGGTTATTGAAGAGCCAAAAATGGGCGCACATAGAGATAAAGAAGGTGCTGCAAAAGCACTTGGTACGTATATTTTGAATGAATTTGAGGCGTTAAATAAAATCTCGATAGATGAGTTAGTTCAAAAAAGACGGGAAAAAATTCTTTCAATTGGCGCATATTGCGAGTGATGCAAAATGTAGTTGTATTGCTTGCGATATTGCTTATTTTTTATAATTTTCGCTACAAATTAATTTAGAAAATTTATTACTTCTTACGTTTTTATTTTGCATGCTTATAGATTTTTAATTAAATTAATTCTTTAACAAGTTATTCTTGTTAAAAGAAAACATATACGAATTTTTAGTTTGTTTAAATCCTCAACGCAATCACACAAAGCGCAAAAGTACCAACAAATATCGCAATATGTTTTTGTTTAAATGAAAAATATTCAAAGTAAAATGAAAATTTCTAATATAAATTTTTACATAAATTAAATGATTTTTTAGCTAGATCCATTACATAATCAAACTAGCTTAAAATATTTTTAACTAAATATAAGTCTTTATGTTGGTTAAAAATTCATTTGCAAACGTGGCCAAATTTTCAAACATAATTTATTATTGCTAACAACTAAATTTTTACCACGCCAACAAATATTATCCAACATCAAAAGCAACAATAATTTTTAAAATGAATTAAAAAACAAAATTAAACTAAATTTCACGCTACATTAAAAAAAGGCTAAAGTCTCGCAACATTGCACTATAAAAAGTAAATGATTTTTTTAAAAATAAGAGAATTTGTACTTAAATCTATACAGCACTCACGATGGCTAGTAAATTGCGTAGTTTTGTATCAAATTTTTAAAATTAATCATAGAAAATACGCTTAAATTGTACCGAGTAAATTTTAAATATCCAAAATTTCCCAGCCGTTTTCTTTGGCTTTTGCGCGTAGCTTTTGATCTGGCGAAACGCACGTAACAACATCACTAAACTCACACATCGCAAGATCATTTATCGAATCTGTATAAAAATGCACACGCGGCAGGGTATTAAATTTTTGGGTCGCATCTTGTGAGTTAGATTCGAGTAAATTTATGTCAAATTTGCCCAAATTTTGTGGCGATTTTTCACCAAATTTCGCGCAAATTTCACTATGATTTTTCTCCCACCAAATTTTAAAAGCGTCAATTTTTCCAGCTTGAAAGCTAAGCGGCGGGATAAATTCGCTTGTATAAAAGCCATTTTTTTGCACCAAATTTACACCGATCGCTTCGTTAAATCCGATAAATTTTGCCACCTCACGCGAAACAAACGACGGCGTAGCTGAAATTACCAAATTCGGACGCAAATTTCGCCAAATTTCACACTCTTTTCGCACAATCGGCGCAATTTTTTCACGCAAAAAATCAGGCATTATTTGCGCCACATTTTCAATACTCATCGCACTCAAAGCCTCCACCGAAAAAGCCAAATAGCCCATCATATCAAGCTTTCCTTCATCATAAAGTGCAATCATTTCATTATTTTTCGCAATAAAATCAGCCCCCAAAATCCCACGCTCATACAAAAACTCATGCCATAAATCATAGCTATCAGCGCAAATCAAAGTTTTATCCAAATCAAAAACGTGAATTTCCATTTTTATCCTTTTGTGAAAAATAACCGCCAAATTTAGCCAAATTTGCCTGAAATTTGCTAAAATTGCGCCATTTTTTTAAAAGGATCACTATGAAAAAATCGATTTTTTTTTGCTTCTTTTGCACTTTTTTTGTCGGTTGTAGCACACCAAATGTTGTAAATTTGCCTGCTAATCGCGCGATTAGCGATAATGTGGCAGCAAATATGTATGTTTATATTGGTCAAGTTGCAGATAAGCGTGAAGATATGCAAGTCGCTGGCGTTATAAAAAATGCCGATGGAAGCGCGAATGAATATGTGATGTATAATCAAAATTTGGCCTCTTGGGTAAAAGGTGCGCTTAGCAATGAGCTCAAACGCCGAAATTTAGGCATCACGGACGATAAAAGCGCCGCCGATGCAACGATAGATGTAAGCATCAATAAGTGCGAAAGCACGTTGGTCGGCTTTGATAGGGATAATTTAAAGGGCGAGTGTGAGATTTTTTACGCGATTAAACGTGGAAATACAACCTACACAAAGCGCGTGGCGCAATCTCAAAGCGAATTTAAAATTATAAAAAATGCCGAAGCTTTCACGCCATTTTCGCAAAATTTACTGCGCGATGTGATTGAAAAATCGGCGAATTTGATTTCGCAAACATTAAAATAGAGCGCGTAAATTTGTCGCTATTTTTGTAAATTTGCACCAAATTTATGACGAAAAGTTTCAAAACCCAGCGCGAAATAAATTTGGCGCAAAATTTAATGCAAAATTTTAGAAAATTT
>CAUUFG010000052.1:0-10780 GCA_963544335.1 uncultured Campylobacter sp. | reverse complement strand
GCAAATTCAATATCGCTTTTACTCATCGCATCACAAACAAAACCAGTCTCAAACTGACTAGGCGCTAAAAATACACCCAAATTTAACATCTCGCGATGAAATTTCGCAAATATTTTTGTATCTGAACGCTTAGCATCTGCATAATTTTTAACCGAATTTTCATTGAAAAAATACCCAAACATAGAACCGATATTTTGCGCACAAAAAGCAATCCCACGCTCACTTGCCAACACTTTTAGCCCATCTACAAACATTTTAGCAAGCTCATCTAATCTATCATAAAGCCCAGATTTTGCGCGGATTTGGCTCAAGCTTGCAATTCCAGCCGCCATTGCAACAGGATTTCCACTAAGCGTCCCAGCCTGATAAACACCACCAATAGGCGAAAGCATATCCATAATCTCGCCTCGCCCAGCAAACGCTGCAACATTTAATCCACCGCCAACAACCTTACCAAACGTTACCATATCACTTTTGATCCCATAAATTCCGTAAGCCCCGGTGCGCGAAGCACGATACCCACTCATCACTTCATCAAAAATCAGCACGATTTTATGCTCATCACAAATCTTACGAAGTGCGCTCAAAAACTCCACATCAGCAGGAACAAAGCCCATATTTCCGGCGATTGGCTCAACAATAATGACGCCAATTTCGTGCGAATTTACAATCTCTTTGACGCTTTGAAAGTCATTATATATCGCTAAATGCGTATTTTTCGTGATATCAGCAGGAATTCCATCGCTACTAGGTTTGCCAAAAGTCGTAGCACCTGATCCAGCACTAACCAGCAAAGAATCGCTATGCCCATGATAACAACCTTCAAATTTAATCACGCCATCGCGCCCAGAAAAAGCCCGTCCTACACGGATCGCACTCATCGTTGCTTCTGTGCCGGAGCTAACAAATCTAATCTTGTCTAAAAAATTATAATCTTCTAAAATCATTTCAGCCAAACGCGTCTCATCTAAATTTGGCGTACCAAAACTAAGCCCATTTTGCACCGCTTTTATCACAGCACTTTCGATTTTGGCGTCACAATGCCCAAAAATCAGCGGTCCCCAGCTTTGCACAAAATCAAGATATTTGCGCCCTTCAATATCTTCAATATAAGCACCACTGCCACGCAACGCAATAAAAGGCTCGCCACCAACATTTCCAAAAGCACGAACAGGCGAATTTACGCCACCAGGGATGATTTTACTAGCTTTTAAAAACTCTTCGTGATTTGTCATTTTTGCTCCTTTGATTTATTCTTAAAATTTGACTAAATTTAAAGCCTATTTTATAAGTCAAATTTTAAGTAAATTTTGCGCGCAAGCTGTAAAAAGGGCTTGGCGCACGCCATTTTTCAAATTTCAAATTTATCTTGCAATCTATTTAAATTTGATATCAATCCGCGTTCATCAAGTGATTTAAGCACATTTTCATCGCATTTTACCTCTTTTGGCCACTCTCTTTCATAACCCTCCCAAACGTGTTTGCGCGTCGCATCTATCGCGATTTGCGCCCCATCGATGAAAATATCGCGAAGCGCGTCTATATTATTTACAACGCGCCACAAGAGCATATAAGCATTTTGCGTGCGAACTTTTGTATCAACAAAAATGATGATTTTAAAGTGTTTTCGCTCACTTAAAAGGCACAAAAATTTATCTTTTATAAGCCCGTCTTTATCGTAATTTACGACCACGATAGGATTTTTTGTGTGTGTAAAATATTGCTTTAAGCCTAAAATTTGAGTATCGATGGCGCGAAGTTTTTCTAATAACTCATCATCGCTTAAAATTTCAGGCGCAGGTAAGCTATTATCCACACTAGCATCAATAGCCAATTTCCCACCAAAATAAGCGTTTGGACTAGCGTGATCTAGCTCATCGCAAACGCCTTGCGAAATTAGCAGACTTTTTGGCGAAATTCGCTCTAAAACATACTCGCAAATGCGCTCATAATCATCTAAATTTGGTGCATCTTCTCCCACAAAAACAGCGTGTTTTACAAAACTCATCTGACCCACACCCCAAAAAGCGTGGGCGATTTGAAGTGCGTGAGCTGGATATTTGGCGCGAAATTTCGCCAAAATTAGATTATGAAAGACGCCATTTTCTGGCATGTTATAATCAATCAAATCAGGCACAGATGTGCGAAGCAAAGGTAAAAAAATGCGCTCGGTGGCTTTTCCCATAAATTTATCTTCAAGCGGAGGCTTACCAACAATCGTCGCGTGAAAAATCGGGTGAGTTTTGTGCGTGATTGCGCTAACTTCAAGTAACGGAAAATCGCAAATCGGCGTGTAAAAACCGGTGTGATCGCCAAATGGTCCCTCGGCTTTTAACTGCGTCATATCGACAAAACCCTCAATAATAAAATCAGCATCAAAGGGAACATAAATATCATTTGTGATGGATTTTACAAGTTTTGCGGGAGTTTTGCGAATAAATCCATAAAGCAACATCTCAAAAACCCCACGCGGAAGTGGAGCTTGGGCGCACCAAATATATAGCGGATCGCCACCAATAGCGATGCTAACGGGCATTTTCACCCCTTTTTTGGCATATTCGGCAAAAAAATCTGCGCCGTCTTTATGAATTTGCCAATGCAAACCAAGGTGATTTTTATCATAAATTTGGAGCCTATACATGCCGACATTTTGGCTTTTTCCATCTAGACTTTGAGTAAAAACCTGCCCCATGGTGATGAATCTACCGCCGTCATTTTGCCATGTTTTAAGTGCTGGAAGTGCGCCTAAATCGACATTTTCATTTAAATTTATTATCTGCTGAGATTCACCGCGCACACTTAAACGCTTTGCAAAAACTTTACGAAGTGAAAAAAGATAGCTAAAAAAGTCAAATTTCTCTTTTAAGCTTTGTGGCTTGCAAGGCTTAATCAAACGCTCAATCTCGTTAGCGATCTCATCTGGATTGCGCCCAAAAATTATCTCAAGCGCACGAAATGAACCAAAAGTATTCATCAAAACGGGCGGGAATTTTTTTTGCGAATCATCAATAGGATTTGTAAAAAGAATGGCTTTAGAATCCTCGCTTTTAACCTCAGCATAAGCGATATATCCCATCTCAAGATCGATATTTACGGGCTCTTCAATTATTTTTAAAAGCCCATTTTGGCGTAAAATTTCAACCCACTTTTGCATTTTTCACACCATTTTTTCAGCACGAATTAAAAGTTCTTTTGCGCCTTTTTCTATAAACTCACCACCAAATTTTGCGCCGAATTCTTTAAATTCTACGCGATTTATCGTGCGATTTTCCCTTATAAACTCGCTCCCATCTGGTAGCCCAACAACTGCGCAAACATCGATTTTATCGCTGTTTTCAAGCACGCGCGCATTTATGCCGATTGGCACTTGGCATCCGCCATTTAGCGCACGGATAAACTCGCGCTCAATAGTAGTCTCAATGAACGCGTTTTCATCATTTAAAAAGGCTATTTTTTCCAAAATTTCTGCACGATTTACGCACTCAATGCCCAGCGCGCCCTGCCCCATCGCAGGTATCATCTGCGCTACTTCAAAAGGAACAACATAAGAAATTTGCGCACCCAAATTTAGACGCGAAATCCCAGCAATAGCTAAAATTATCGCATCAAATTCGCCCGAATTTAGGCGGTTTAAGCGCGTATTAACATTCCCGCGCAAAGAGATCACATCTAAATCAGGGCGCATCATCAAAAGCTGCATTTTTCTACGAAGTGACGTCGTGCCGACTCTTGCGCCCTTTGGTAGCTCATCAAATTTGGTAAATTTTTGGCTCACAAACGCATCTCGCACATCTGCTCTTGCGCTAATAGCACCCAAAACAAGCCCGACAGGAAACTCCATAGGCACATCTTTTAAACTATGCACCGCAATGTGCGCTTCATTACGCAACATAATCTCTTCTAACTCTTTTGTAAAAAGCCCCTTACCACCGATTTTTGCAAGAGGTGTATCTAAAATCACATCGCCTTTTGTTTTTTGCCCAACAAGCCCAACTTCAATGTCAAATTTAGAGCAAATTTGCTCTTTGATATATTCGCTTTGCCACATCGCAAGGGCTGATTTTCGCGTAGCTATGATGAGTTTTTCCATTTTATTTATCCTCTATAATTTCCACATCAATTATGTCGCTTTCGTCTTTATTTTGCCTATTTTTTTCTGAATAGAATTTGGCTTTATTTTGATTGTTTTCACGCCAAAATATAGAAAAAATTATCAACATAATCCCGATAAAATCGCTTAAAATTCCAGGCAAAATCAGTGCCACTGCGCCAAAAGCAAGACTAAACTCTCCTAGTAAATAACCAAAAATTCCGCCAGAATAGCCGAAAAATCCACCATTTTCGCGCATATTATCTATCAATTTAAACACGCCAAATTTAAATAAAACAGCCATTCCAAAAGCCCCGCTAAGCAAAACTTCAAGCGCATAAATCCCAAATCCGAGCGTCCTAATCGCCAAAATTATGAAAAATAGCTCAAAAAATGCATAAAGCAGGAGAAAAAATTTCACTCAAATTCCTTTTTAATCACGTCTAAAATTTCGTCTGATTTTACGATAGCTTTGCTCAAATTTCTGCGCGTAATAAACTCGACTTCGCCATTTGCCAAGCCCTTACCAACAAGCACAGCAAAAGGAAAACCAATAAGCTCAAAATCACTCATCTTAACACCAAAACGCTCATTTCGCTCATCAAACAAAACTTTTATCCCCAAATTTCGCGCACTCTCATAAATTTCACTTGCAAATTTCATCTGCGTTTCGTCTTTTATATTTGAAACGATAATCTCTAAATCAAACGGCGCGACACCTTTATTCCAGATACAACCGCGCTCGTCGTTGTTTGCTTCAATAATCGCAGCGATTAGACGTGATACACCAATGCCATAGCACCCCATAAAAAACGGCTGAGTTTTGCCATTTTCATCCAAAAAATTTGCGCTCATCGCGCTTGAATATTTTTGACCTAGTTTAAAAATATGTCCGACTTCGATACCCATTTTCAGCGCAAGTTTTCCGCCGCATTTTAAACATCTATCGTTTTGTTTTACACTGATTAAATCGCAAAATCTCTCCTGTTTAAAATTTACAATGCTAACGCCGATAAAATGGTAATCTAGCTCATTTGCACCAGCTATTAAATTTCGTTCATTTTCTAGCTCGCTATCAATAAAAAATTCAACATCACTTGGCAAATTTATAGGCCCACAAAATCCAGCCACAAGACCAGCATTTTTAATCTCATCAACGCTTGCGTCCGTGATCTCTAACGCCTTGCACGCATTTTGCGCTTTTGTCTCTTGCAACTCATCGCTTCCGCGCACGAAAAATACGACGATTTTTTCGCCATTTTCATAAATCGCTTTTTTAATCACAGCTTTTATCGTAAAAAATTTATCAACATGGAAAAAATCGGCCACTTCATCAATCGTGCTTAAATTTGGTGTTTTAAATTTGGTTTGCATATTAAATTGAGGAATTTCGCCATCAAATTCAGGCTTTTTGCGCTTTGCGGCCTCTATATTTGCGGCATACGAACAGCTTTCGCATACAAGAATTTTATCCTCACCATTTTGCGCTAAAAGCATAAACTCTTTGCTTCCACTACCACCAATCGCGCCGCTATCTGCCTCTACCGCGCGAAAATCAAGCCCTAAACGCGTAAAAATTTGATTATAAGTTTTTTCCATCAAATCAAACTCGCGCCCCAAATCATCGACATTTGCGTGAAAACTATACGCATCTTTCATCACAAACTCACGCCCCCTCATCAAGCCAAATCTAGGACGCGCCTCATCGCGAAATTTGGTATTTATCTGATATAAATTTATGGGTAAATTTTTGTAGCTTGTGACTCTGTTTCGCACCATCGCGACAACGGATTCTTCGTTTGTTGGGCTTAGCACAAAGTCATTTTCTTTGCGATCTTTAAAACGCAAAAGCTCCTTACCAAAGACATTATACCTACCGCTCTCGCGCCAAAAATCGGCATTTGTCACCACGCTAAAGCTGACCTCTTGCGCACCGGCTTTATCCATTTCGTCTTTTACAATCGCTTTAATGTTATCTAAAACCATCTTTCCAAGTGGCAATAAATTATACAAACCGCTACCAGTTTGCTCGATAAATCCAGCGCGAATTAAAAGCGCATGGCTTGGCAAAACCGCATCTTTTGGGGCGTCTTTTAATGTAGGCGCAAATAATCTACTAAATTTCACTATTTTTCTCCGTATATTCTAAATTTTTACTAAATTCGTCAAATTTATCTTTTAAATCAAATATCGCCAAAACAGACGAAACCTGCAAATCAAACTCTTCTTGATCGCTAAATTCCTTCAAATTTAGCGTTGGTGTATGCAAAAAAGCTTTAAAAATTTGATGAATTAACTTGCGCGACTCGTCTAAATCACTGTGGCGCAAATAGCCCTTTTTAACAGCTTTTTTTAGCTCCATTTCAGCAACCTCTTTTGCGCGAAAACGCAACGCTTTTATCACAGGAATGCTCGAAATTTTACGAAGCCAAGCGAAAAATTCCTGCGTTTGCTTGCCAATAATCGCATAAGCTATCTGCGCTTGTTCTTCGCGCAAACTTAAATTTATCTTTACAATCTCTTGCAAATCATCTACACTATATACCTTAATGAGCTCATTTTCGCTAATCTCTATATCCCTAGGAACAGCAATATCGAAAAAATAGCGTCGCAAATTTAACGGCAAAATTTGCATATCGGTGATAATAGGCGTAGGCGAAGCTGTAGCTGAAAAGATAAGTTGCGTTTGATTTATATGCTTTTTCAACTCGCAAAATGGCGCGTAAGAGATATTGATTTTATTTGGCGAAATTTCGTTAATAAGACTTTGCGCGCGACTCTCATCGCGATTTATGATTGTGATTTTAGCCCCAGCGTTAAATAGATGCAAACAAGCAAGCCGCGACATCTCGCCAGCACCCACAACAACGACACTGCGATTATTTAATGACCCAAAAATTTCCTTTGCCTTTGCTACAGCTACAGATGAGACTGAGATTGGATTTTTTGAAATTGAAGTTTCGTTTCGCACCTTTGCTGCGCACTTAAACGCAAACTGCAACGCGCGATCAATATATGTAGCGCACGCGCCATTTGCCGATGCAAAATTTAGCGCATCACGAAGCTGACCTACGATCTGTGTTTCGCCAACAACAAGGCTATCTAGCGAGCTAGCAACAGAAAAAAGATGGTGAATTGCGCCACTTTCATAATATATATCGGCGCGTTTTTCTAGCTCAGATGCGGCAACTCCGCTAAGAATAGATAGAATTTTAATCGCATAGTTTTTTGCTGTGTCTAGCTCATTTACATACGCGAAAATTTCACAGCGATTACACGTATTTAATACAAGCGATTCAATAAAACTCAAATTTGAACCAAGAAGCCGCAAAATTTCACGCTTTTTGTTTATATCAAAAGATAGTCGTTCGCGTATAGAAATATCTGTATTTTTATGCGTAAAACTAATATCTAAGTAATACATCAAAAGTCCCTATAAATCATCGTTTTGACGATATTTTCTAGCTTTTCATTTTTAAAATCTTTTATTGATTGTAGCGCCTTTGTGCCGTAATCTTTGGCCTCATTTTTTGCGCGAGCTATGATGTTATACTCATCAAATTTAGCCCTAAGCCATAAAATTTCATCATGATTTAGTGATTTTTTATAAAAAGATTTTAGTTTTTCTTTATCTGCTTTATCCAAAACGCGGTAGAGATAAATATATGGGAGAGTTGTTTTGCCCTCTTTGTAGTCATTCATGGCGGGTTTGCCAAGCGAAATTGAGTTTTGGGTAATATCTAAAATATCGTCAATTATCTGAAACGCAATACCTAAATTTTTGCCATACTCGCCAAATTTAGCGCAAATTTCATCATCTGCACCGGTTAATTTCGCCGCAACTTTGCCACAAGCCTCTATCAAAACAGCTGTTTTTAAGTAGATCATGTCTTTATAGGCGTCTAAATTTGCGCTGAAATTTTGGCTTAAATTTACATCCATTAACTCACCTATGCTTAATTTTGCGACCGCATCAGATACGCAAGAAGCGATAAAATTATCAAACTTGCAAAGCTCAAAAAAGCCTTTTGAATAAAGAGCATCTCCTAACATAATCGCACTTTTTGCTCCAAAAATGGCGTTTATCGACGGATTTCCGCGACGTGTATCACTCTCATCAATAACATCATCATGAAGCAAACTTGCACAATGAATTAACTCGATAATAGCGCATAAATTTAGACTTTTTTCGTTGATTCCGGCGATATTTAAGATGAGTTTGGAGCGAAGTTTTTTTCCAGGGCTAATTTTTTTAAACATTTTTAAGACCAAATCGCTTTTTGGATTGGCGATTAAATTTTGCATTAAAATGTCAATTTGTTCTAAAATTTCCACGATTTCCCGCCTAAATTTACTCGTTTTGGCTCAAAATATTTGCAACACTTCCGATAAAAAGGTCGTTTAATCGCTCATTGATTAGATCTTGATTTTCTAGCGCGAAACTTCCCGCTGTGGGCTCATCAATACCAGCTTTTTCAGCAAGTTCGCTAATCGCGATAAATTTGGTAAATAAATTTTCTAATTCTTCTTCAACTAAATTACGATTTGCATTAAAAACTATGTCAAAAAATTTCTCTTTGGGGCTTGATTCAAAAATATCCAAAATTTACACCTTAAAAGTTAAAAAATAATCGCGGATTGTAGCAAAAAAAGGCTTAAAAGATTTTTTTAGTCTAATATTTTTTTAATAATTTCAAACGCAATTTTCGTATCATTTGCATAAAATTTACAGATATCATCGCTTAAATCAGCGTAAATATTCCACTGCGCGCCAATAAAAGCCATATTTGCCGCACGTGCCGCACGTGCGTCTTTATCGCTATCGCCGATAAATACACAATTACCATCGACTTTTGAGCTAGAAGCGATATAATTTAGCATATCAGGGTATGGTTTTTGCCTGATATGATCGCTACTTCCTATAATTAGATCAAATTTCCACAATAATCCCTTTGCAAAAAGTATCCGTTTTAGCCCTTTTTGTGGCGAATTGCTAGCCACAGCTAGACCATATCCAGCGCGCCTACACTTAGAAATTAGCCAAGAAATACCTGCAAATTTACGTGCATAAATAACATAATTAAAAATAACTCGCCTAAAAAATTCTTTTTTAAGCTCATCGTAGGTCTTAGCTGTGCCAAAAAATTCATTTATACTATTTTTTGCTGGATTATTTATCGTGGTGATTATTTCACGTTGGGTAAGTGGTGGTAAATTTAGAGATTTGCGGACGCTATTTACGCTAATTTCTATCGCGCGGTTACTATCGATTAGTGTGCCATCCATATCAAAAATAACAAATTTCAAACAAGACCTCGCAAAAATCCATTAAATTCAGCTGAAATTTGAGTAGTTGGATATCCGCAACTAAAATTTCGGCTAAATTTTATAAATATTAAAGTTATTTTATTTTCCAAAAAGTGTTTTCATCATATCAAAAAATATTTTAGTAATAGCATTGTAATTATTTAGCTTATCTATATACTCGTTATAGGAAAGCTTTTTCTCAGACAAAGTATCTGTTAAGAATTTTGCGGACGCATCCATACCGCCAATCTTTTCATATTCAAGCATTTTTTCATAAACAGGCTCAATCGCTTTTATAGCTTTTTCAGAAGCTGCTTTTCTATAAGCAACATAGCCAATTATCTCTTTTGTTTGTGGATGGTATTGTGTTTCAAATTTAGTAAAAACCCAATAATATCTGCCATCTTTTGCAAGATTTTTTACAAGTGCTTTAAAATCCTTGCCTTGTTTTATAGTATCCCACATTAGTTTAAAACATACTCTAGGCATATCTGGGTGTCTAACAATATTGTGTGGTTGTCCTAAAAGTTCTCTTGGTTCGTAACCTGAAATTTCACAAAAATAATCATTCGCATATGTTATAAAACCCTTGCTATCGGTTTTTGAAACAATATAACGCTTAGAATCCATCACAATCATTTCATCGCGAGGAACCGGTTTTACAATTGTATTCATTAAATATTCTCCTTTAAAAAAATGGCGCGATTTTACTCTTGTTTTGATAAAAGATTATTTAACTTTTTCCTTATAATGAGTTTTATTTGTGATATAATCGCGGAATTTTGTATTTTTTTTAAAAGGAGCTAATTAAATATGAATAAGTTACAAACAATCGCAGAGTTTAAAAAACGTATTGAAACGCAAAATTTCGCGGTTTCACGCATAAAAAATATTATTTCAATGAAAAAGCATAAAGATTTAGAAGACATATATGGACAAGAGGAGAGTTTTGGTGAATTTTTTTACTCAAAAGATATAAATTTGGGCGATCTTTTGGGAGGATTTTTATATGATAGGATAAACGATTATTATATAGAATTAAAAAATGATATTTCTAAAATTTATATGATTTTTGTAGAAGACGCGTCAAATCCAAAACGTCTCAAATACAAAAAAATAAGCGAAGCAGACTACGATATAGCAAGATCTGTGTTATCTGATTTAGTCACAATTAACGATAAATTTAATGAGTACTGCAACTCATCATTTGATAGACTTTATGCTTTAAGTGAGAGCAAATTTCAATAAAATTACATTTGTAAGTTTTTAAAAATTCAGACTCAAAATTTATAGATTTTTATCTATAAATTTTGAGTTTTTTGCTCTTTATAATAAATTTTCAAAATTTCTCTTTTGCTATTTGACTTCTGATTTTAATAAGTG
>CAUUFG010000051.1:0-10965 GCA_963544335.1 uncultured Campylobacter sp. | reverse complement strand
TCTTTAATGGCTAAATTTGCTTTTTCAAAAATGTAGTTTTAAAGAGATTTTGAGCGGTTTAATTTTGCAATAATTGCGTTATTTTGGCTTTTAAATTAAAAAATCTTTTTCATATTTTTCAAGCTCTTTTGGTGTTTGCTCGTCTAAACCACTTAGTGATTGTTTTGTGTGGATGATAAATTTGCCGTAGAATTTTATGTAGCTTCTGCCAAATTTTCAAACAACGAAATCCCGCACAATATCTCTTTTCATTTGAAATTGATAGGAAAAAATCCGCTTTTGTTATCTTGGGCTAATCTTAGTTTTCAAAGCAAATTTACCCTCGCGCCAAATTTGATACAAACATAAAAAAATGATCGCTTTAAAAAACAAGCAAATTTCGCAGAAGAAATTTTATTTAGCCAATAAAAAGCCGTAAAAATAACTAAATTTAGCGACAAGATAAAGATAAAAAAGTGCTTTGAAACCAAATAAAACGCCACGTTTAATATACTAAAGCGTGATAGCAAATTTTATATACTAGCGAACCAATGCCGATAATATCGTGGTTTAGCAAAATTTATGAAGCGTAAAATTTAGTTTGTCAAAACCCACGTTTGCTTGATTAATTGCGCCAAAAAGCAAAATCAAGGATGCAAATTCATCAAAAAGCAAAAGCTCTATAAAATCGATGAAAAAATCCATTTGAGTTTAAAGCCAAAGATAATTTTCTCAAGACTTTTAAAATCGCTTTGATAAGTCGCGCAAACTCACAACCACAAATTTACGCGATCAACCAACGCGAACTTATCGCCAACGCCACGACAAATTTCCACCGCGCCACGCAACAACCAAATTTAAAAACTAAATTTTTTCGCTCCACGCCTCATCAATAAACCCGCAAATTGTGTGAATAATCAAAATATGCATCTCTTGAATCCGCGCTGTATCATTCGAAGGGACAACCAAATTTAACCCAAATTCCGCACTCATCGCACCCCCGCCTTTGCCACTAAAACCTATCGTTTGCATGCCGATTTTTTGCGCTTCACGCGCCGCTTTTAGCACATTTGCGCTGTTTCCACTCGTAGAAATCCCGACCAAAACATCGCCCGCACGCCCCAAAGCGACCACCTGCCTAGCAAAAACCTCATCATAGCCATAATCATTGCCAATCGCCGTAATCGCCGACGTATCAGTCGTAAGCGCGATCCCGCCAAGCGGTGTGCGTTCGCTTTTATATCGCCCAGTAAGCTCAGCCGCAAAGTGTTGCGCGTCCCCCGCACTTCCGCCGTTGCCACAAATAAGCACACGAGAGCCGTTTTTTAGAGCTTTTATTATGATTTGCGCCACGCGTTCAACATCATCGCAAAGCGCGTCCATTTTCGCAACAACATCCGCGTGAGCCCGCAATTCGTCTTTAAATTTCATCTTTTCCCCTTATTTTTTCGATAATTTTACTTGTTGATTTTCCCTCGACAAACTCGATTAATTGCGTCTCGTTCGCAAATTCGCTCCCGACTACCTCTTTTCCTGCGTAATCTGCGCCCTTTACCAAAATATCAGGCCTTAAAGCCTTTACCAAATTTAGCGGCGTATCCTCATCAAATATCACGACAAAATCGACAAATTCAAGCGCAGCAAGTAGCGTAGCGCGATCACGCTGCGAATTTATCGGGCGAGACGCACCTTTTAAACGGCGAATACTCTCATCTGAGTTTAGCCCAACAATAAGCAAATCGCCCAAATTTCGCGCCTTTTGTAGGTAGCTTACATGTCCTGAATGCAAAATATCAAAGCAACCATTCGTAAAGACGATCTTTTTACCCGCGCGTGAGAAATTTGAGCTCATATTTACACACTCTTCTAAGCCCACTATCTTGCGCCAAAACCCTATTTCACCGCATTTTAGAGCCTCTATTTCACTCCATGAAGCATCAGCACTTCCCACTTTGCCCACGACAACCGCAGCGGCTAAATTCGCCGTTTTTATCGCGCTTTCGATACTCTCATTATCGGCTAAACAATAGCCCAAAGTCGCCAAAACGCTATCTCCTGCGCCAGTAACATCAAAAACCTCTTTAGCAAGCGCACCAAAACGGCTAAATTTTTCGCCATCATAAAGCCCAATTCCCTCTTCGCTAAGCGTAATAAGCCCATATTTTAAATCAAATTTCTCTTTTAATTTTCGCAACGCGTTATCTACATCTGCGCGCGAGTTTAGCGGTGTTTGCAGTGCGATTGACGCCTCTTTGCGATTTGGCGTTAAAAGCGTCGCGCCACGATATTTTGAGTAATCTGCACCTTTTGGATCAATTAGGCTAAATTTATTTGCAATGGCTGTTTTTTCGATAACTCCAGCGCAAATTTCGTGCGTTAATACACCTTTTCCATAATCGCTCAATAGCACGATATCATACCCGCGCAAAATTTCGTCAAATTTAGCCAAAATTTCATCGGCGCATTTTACGTCGCTAACGCTTTCATTATCGATTCGCAAAACCTGCTGGTGCGCGACCATTATGCGCGATTTTAGGCTGGATTTGCGCCCTTTTTCTTTTATAATTAGCTCTGCTTTTGCGCCACGCATTTTTAATAATTCTAAAATTTCATCGCCATTTTCATCATCGCCAACAACACTAATAACGCCCACTTGCGCTCCAAGCGCGATCAAATTTGAGACGACATTACCGCACCCGCCAAGACGCTTTGTCTCTTTTTTAGCATTTATTACTTGCACTGGGGCTTCTGGCGAAATCCGATCGCACGTGCCCCAAACGTAGTGATCTATCATCAAATCGCCAAGCACCAATACCTTAACCATCGATTTTGCCTTTAAATTCGCTATTAAAAATACGTTTAATCTCAGGCAAATAAGCCTTTATACCATCTTCTAAACTAAATTTTGGCTCATAATTTAGCGCGGTGGTAGTTGGCGCGATGTTTGCTTGTGTGAAAAACTGATACTGCGCGGCGAATGGATTTTTTATATATTCATTACCTAAATTTACGCCTATTTCGCGCTGTAAAATATCCGCTACATCCTGAAAAGATCGCGCAACGCCTGTGCCGACGTTAAAAACACCGCTTACGCTCGAATTTAGCGCAAGTTCATTTGCGCGCACAACATCGCCAATATAGACAAAATCACGCAAAATTTTATCGCTTCCTTCAAATAGTTTTGGTGCGCGCCCGCTTAAAATTTGCAACCCAAATTGCAAAATCATCGACGCGGTTTTGTTTTTGAAAAACTCATTTTCGCCATAAACATTAAAATAGCGTAGCCCAACAACCTGCACGCCAAATTCGCGCGCAAATTTCGCGCCGATTTTGTCCATCATTAGTTTTGAAAAACCATAAATATTGCTCGGATTTTCGCCCACGCCTACACTTTGTGGAGCCGGCGCGTCGCCATAAGTTGCGCCCGAACTAGCATAAATTAGCTTTGCGTTATTACCTTTTGCGATGGATAAAAGATCTTTAAAAGAGTTTAAATTTACCTGTAAAAGCTCATCTTGCTCGCTCACAGTAGTATCAGAAATCGCCGCTTCGTGAAATATCGCATCTGGCTTAAATTTCTCTATTTTTTCTAATGTGACGCTCTCGCAAATATCACCACAATAAATCTCGCCGCAAAAGCCTAGTAAATTTTTAAAATGCCCAAAACTGCGCAAATTTCCATTGCTAAATTTCTTATCGCTACGAAAGCAATCCACTACCAAAACTTCATATCCTTTGCGCTCAAAATGCTTAGCCAAATTTGACCCGATAAATCCTGCGCCACCTGTTATTGCAACTCTCATATTTTTCCTTTTTTTACATAATCTAAAACTTCCAACACGCTTTTAAATTCGCCCTCTTTTTCTATTAAAAAACACTTTTTTAGCCCTGCGCTTAGCCCTGCTTTTATGTCACTTTGCTTATCGCCGATTAAAATCGATCCGCCCAAATCAAGCCCAAACTCACGCTTAGCGCGCAAAATCATACCAGGGCGAGGTTTGCGACAATCGCAATTTTGGCTAGAAGTGTGCGGACAATGATAAATTTGCTGGATTTTTACGTCATTTTTTGCAAACTCGCCAAGCATAAACGCGCAAATTTTGTCAAAATCACTCTCATTATAAAATCCGCGCGCGATGCCTGATTGGTTTGTTATGATAAACAGCGCGTATCCTAATCCGCTAAACCCGCGCAAAGCGTCAAAAATCCCGTCGCAAAAGACAAAATTTTCACGTTTATAAACGTAGCCATAATCTAAATTTATCACTCCGTCGCGGTCTAAAAATAGGGCTTTTTTTGATTTTAAATTACATTTTTTTTCCATATTGGGCGCAATTATATAAAAATTAATCTTAATTCAAACACTCTAAAAGCTGGGCACAAAATGAATTTTTATCCGAATTTTACTCGAATTTTTACAACTTTTCTTATTTAAAGCTTAAAATATATTTCTTAAATTATTTTGTATTTTAATTTTATATTTTTTTATTAAAATTCAATCGCAAAATTAAAACAAAGAAAGGGTTAAAATGGAAATTTTAAATCTTATAGGGCATACACCCATTGTAGAAATAAAAAATCCTCATGGTGATAAATTTGGTAAAATTTATCTAAAATTAGAAAACTTTAATCTTGGCGGCAGCATAAAATCTAGAGTCGGTCTTGCTATGGTAGAACAAGCATTTAAAGATAAAAGATTAAAAAAAGGTGATACGATTATAGAAGCTACAGGCGGAAATACTGGTATTGGTTTAGCAATAGCTTCAAATTTATATGATTTAAATTTGATTTTATGTGTTCCTGATAATTTTAGCAAAACAAAAATCGAGACTCTTAAATTTTATGGAGCAAAAGTATTATTGGCAGATCATGCAAAAGGAAACGATTGTCATATAAAATTAGCCAAAAATATGATAAAAGAAAATCCTAAACTGATAAACTTAGATCAATTTACAAATAATGCAAATCCACAAATTCACTACGATCAAACTGGTAGTGAAATTTTATCAGCAATGAAAAATAGAGTTGATTATTTTATAAGCGTTATCGGAAGCGGTGGAACAATTGCTGGAGTTGGAAAATGTTTGAAAGATAATATAAAAAATGTAAAAATTATAGGAGTTGAGCCGTTAGGCTGCGATATATTGAATAATATTTTATTCCACATAAAATTCAAGCCACAGCAGTTGGCATAAAACCACCTTTTATTACTTCGAATTTAATTGATAAAATGGAAAATATTACCTATGAAGAGACATTAGAAGCTAGAAAAATTTTAGCTAAAAAAGGACTTTTTGTTGGCATTTCATCTGGAGCTAATTTTGCGATTGCTTTAAGAGTTTCGAGAAATTTAACTTCTGATAAAAATATAATTACAATTATGGCTGACGATGGAAAAGATTATATAGGTGATATTCAATGAAAAAATCAATAAAAAATATCATCAAAAGCATGATTAATAATATGCTATTAAGTATAAATTATTGTGATTTTACAAAAGTTAAATACGATAAAATTTTGCGTAAATCAATTAAGGATTTAAAGGCTCTATCACAAAAAGATCCAGCTGCGCATGGAGATGCTTTGTATATTTTAGATACATATTTATCATATTTTGCAGTGCTTAGTTATAGAGTGGCTAATTATTTTTATTATGAAAAAAACGATAAAAAAACAGCCAGAAAGATAGCTGAATTTGCAAAGGTAAAAACTGGCGTGGAAATTCATCCGGCTTCTTGTATAGGAGAGAGATTTGTATTAGATCATGCAGTTGGAACAGTAATAGGAGAAACTACAATAATCGGCAACGATTGTTATATTTTACAAAATGTTATTTTAGGGGCAAGAAAAATTGCTTCAAATAAAAATGAAAAGCGCCATCCCATTATTGGTAATAATGTTCAAATAGGCGGTGGGACTAGAATTTATGGCGCTATAACCATAGGTGATAATGTCAAAATTTCACCAAATGCAATTATTAAAGAATCAATTCCACAAAATTGCACTGTTTTAGTGGATTCAAATTATCAAATTTTAAAAGAAGTTGGAGCATAAAATGACAATTAAAAAGTATTACGAAGATGAATTTCTATCTAGTTGCACTAGCAAAATCACGGCTATTTTACAAAATGAACCAGGCGGAATCATATGCGAAAGCACGGTAGCTTTTGCCGAAGGTGGTGGCCAAGAGGGCGACGCAGGCGTAATAATACGCGAAAATGGCGAAGAAATTCCATTTACTTATACATCAAAATTTGGCGGAAGAAGATTAATAGGCGGCGAATTTGATGGAATTTGCGTAGAAAGCGACGTTTTACACCACTTAGAAGCGTCTGATTTAACCAAATTTCAAGTCGGCGAAATCGTAAAAATCAAAATCAACATCACGCGCAGAGCGAAGCTTTCTTGTTATCATGGGGCGTTGCACCTTGCGTTGATGGGATTAGAGCACTCCCGCCCGCTAATTGCGGATAAAATTTACGGGTGCAAAATAAGCGAAGATGGCGCAAGGCTTGATTTTCGCGTCGATGATAAATTTAGCGCGCAAGAGCTTGAAGACGCGATGAAAATTGCGAATGATTATATTAAACAGGAGTTAAAAATCGAGACTTTTCCTAGCCAAAGCGAACCTGAAGCGCTTTTTTGGGAGTGCGATGGGCGCAAAATGGCGTGCGGAGGGACGCATTTTAAAAATACGAAATTTTTTGGCGAAATCATCGTTAAACGCAAAAATATCGGCAAAGGTGCAGATAGAATGAAAATAGAAATTATAAATATGCCAAATTTAATCGGCTTTTATCACGACGAAAACAGCCAAAACAGCGGTGAAATTTGCGCAAAATCTAGCGAAAATGGCGAAAAATTTTACTCACAAAACAGCAAAAACAATGAGTCAAACAACAAAACCAACAAACAAATTCGCACAAAAAGCAATGATTTTGTCAAGAATAATGATGAAAGTTGCAAAATAAATGGTAAGAAATTTAGCCAAATTTGCCTCCAAGGTGGCGAAATTTTTCCAAAAGTTGGCAAAGAAATTTGCGCAAAAAATAGTAAGCAAATTTGTTTTAAAAACAGGACGACAAACGCCAAATTTTACAAAACAAGTAGTAATCAAAACATAAAAATTTGCGAAAATAGCGAGAAAAATTGCACGAAAGCAAATGGTAAAATTTGTGATAAATCCAACAAAATTTGCTCAAAAAATAGCGAAAATTTCTATCCACAAAATCGCAAACAAATCGGCATAAAAATTTGCGAAAAATTTATAAAAACAGATGAAATTTATTCTCAAAACAAAGCCAAATTTTACACACAAAATTCAAAGGAAAATCGATGAAAAGAGACAATGAGACCAAATTTATAGCACTCATTTTAGTGGCGGTTTCGTTTTTAGCACTCGGTGGAATTTTCGTAAAATTAAGCGCGTTACCGCCGATAAATACGGGCTTTTATCGCATTTTATTTGCATTGCCATTTTTGGCGCCATTTGTCTTAAAAGATGTGAAAAATTTGGCGCGAAAAGATCTCATCATCGTCATTTTATCTGGTGTATTTTTGGCTGGAGATTTGATTTTGTGGCATATTTCGTTTAATTACACGACGGTTGCGAATGCAAATTTGCTCGCAAATTTGGTCCCATTTACAATAATCCCGATCTCGTTTTTTGTGTTTAAAGAAAAAATCAGCAAATATTTTTTGGGCGGACTTATCATCACTATTGCGGGCGTGGCGGTGCTGATGGCGGGCAAAATCAAGCCCTCACCTAGCAATTTTATTGGTGATTTGATGGCGTTTTCGACGTCAATTTTCTACGCGCTTTTTATGCTTAGCGTCTATAAAGTGCGCGATAAAATCGGTGCTTTAGCGATTATTTTTGTGAGCGCGTTTGGATCTTTGCCCGTGCTTTTTGTGGCGATGGGCGTGATGGAGGGATTTTACATGCCATCAAATTTTAATCAACTCGCGCCACTTTTAGCACTAGCGATTTTATGTCACATCGGCGGACAGGGGCTTATGGCGTTTTGTTTGGGGAAATTAAGCGCGAATTTATCATCGGTTTTGGTGCTTTTTCAACCGATAATCGCGGCGATTTACGCATATTTTATTTTTACCGAGAGTCTTAGTTTAATCGAAATTTGCGGGATTTTTATAACACTAATCGGAATTTATTTTGCCAAGAAAAACGCTTAAAATTTGCGCTAAATTTGGTGCGTTTTGCGCGGAATTTGCAATCATTTAGATAAATGCGCGAAAGCTAAATTTTAAAAGCTTTTTGCGCCAAAAAATTTATGAAATTTACGAACTATTGTAATCTATTTTGCATATCGCAAACAAATTTTCGCCACTTTTACATGCTAGTTTTAGCGCATATTTTGCATCTTATCTAGCAAATCACAACCCGCGTAAATTTGGTTATTACAGCTCATTTTTAGTGCAGATTTTGCGCGCGTGAAGTCGCGATTTTTTAGATAAATTTCGCCTAGCATCAAGCACGCATGCGGATCAAATTTTAATCCAAATTTATTGTCATTTTGTGCTAGATTTTTACCAAAACAGCCACGTTCATAGGCTTTTTTTGCACTAGAAATTTCGCCGTTTTTTTCATAAAAAAGCCCCAAACCGCTACAATATACACTATCAATTTCACATGCTTTTTGCAAATACATTTGAGCTTGATTTGCAAAATTTTCGCCATTTTTTAAATTTTTACGAAAATAAATTTTTAGCCCCAAAAGCTCACAACCAAGCGCGTCATTTAAAGCGCACGAGCCCTCATAAAATCGTATCGCCTTTTCGTCATCTTTTGGTGTTGAAAATGGCGAAGCACTATCGTATAAAAAGCCCATTCCAGCGCACATTTTGCCATCACAAGCACGCGCAAAATACTCTTTTGCTTTGGCTAAATTTGACGCAAAATTTATCCTTGCGCCAAGCAAATTTGCAATATAAAGCGAACCAAGTTTTTCACACGCAAGGGGCGAATTTTTACATGAAATTTCTAAATTTTTTGCAATTTTACTATAAGTTTTTTCATCGTAAAAGCCTAAAATCTGTTCATTTGAATTGGCGAAATTTACTTTGTGATTTTGCGCTGGGTTATTAAAATTTGCGCTGTTTTTCGCGCCAAATTTATCCGCGCAACCAGTAAAAATCACCGTAAAAATAGCTATCCACGCCAAAAAATATAGCGATTTTCGCCAAATTTTATCAATCATTAATAAGCTCTTTTATCACAAATTCAGGTGTTATAACCCCGCGAAATACGTTTTTTGTGATTCCCACAACAGCGCTAATTTGCATACCCGGGCGCAATTCACGTGTGAAGTTGAAAAATAGCGTCTCTTTTTGGATATTCTCTTTTTCGAGTATCAATTTTTGGTGATTTCCATCGCGCCCCATTGTTCGCGCGCTGATAACTTTGGCATCTTTTATCAAAAATGTCGGCTTTGGATTTTTCTGCCCGTAAGGCTCGTAAAATTCGATAATTTCTAGCATTTCATTATCAAATTCGGCAAAATCTATCTCACCTAAAATTTCATCTTCATACGCGCTTTTATGAATCTCATCTATATTTATATTTTGGTTTATCGCACGCTTAAACTCATCTAAATTTTCACGCTCAATACAGATGCCAACCGCGCCTTTATGTCCGCCAAAACCGCCTAAAATTTGCGCATTTTTAGAGACTGCATTTAATAGATCAAAATGCCCCACACTGCGCCCAGAGCCTTTTATTCGATCTTTTTCGATACTAAAAACAATCGATGGCTTATTGTAGGTTTTTGCTAGGCGAGAGGCGACTATGCCTATTACGCCTTCATGCCAATTTTCGCCCCAAACTACGATAATATCGTCATTTTCATCTACTAATTCAAGCGATTTTTCATAGAGTTTGCGTTCCTCTTCTTTTCGACACGAATTAAATTCAGAAATTTGAGCCAAATAGTGCTCGGCCTCGCGAATATCGGTTGAACTCAAAAATTTAAAACTAGTAAAAGCATCATCCATTCTACCGCTTGAATTAATAAGAGGTGATATTAAAAAACCAATATCATCAAATTCAAATTTCTCTTTTGAAAAATAGTTTTTTAGCGCGCGAAAACAGACGCGCTTTGAATTATTTAGACGTTTTAACCCCATTTTAACTAAAACACGATTCATGTCGCGAAGTTCCATCATATCGGCGATAATGGCTAAAATCAGCAGATCAAGATCGTTTGCTAAATCATACTCCACATTGCAAACATCTTTTAGCGCGCCAATTAGATACCAAGCCACCTGTGCACCGCAAATTTCGACATTTGGAAAGTTGCAATCTGGCTGTTTTGGATTTACGATCGCGTATGCGTTTGGCAAAACATCAGGGCACATGTGGTGATCGGTGATGATTAAATCAATGTGCTTTTTTTTGCACTCGCACGCAGCTTCAAGCGCGGAAATTCCGTTATCAACGGTGATAATTAGATCCGCTGTGCAATGATCGGTGATGATTTGTGTATTTAGCCCGTAGCCATCGGTAAAACGATTTGGGATTTTCACGCACAAATTTGCGCCTAGTTTTTTTAAAAAATCGCTTAAAATCACCGAACTCACGATGCCATCTACATCATAATCGCCCACAATGACGATTTTTTCACCCATTTGCAACGCCTTTTTTATGCGCTGGGCCGCTTTGTAGACGTCTTTTAACGCTTCAGGACGCGGAATTTGCGAAATTTTGGTATGCAAGTCGTCTTTAAAACGACTTTGTAAAATCTCTCTTATCTCTTTTTTACCTATCATTTTCGAGTGCTTTTTCTATAAATTTTAAGATAATCGGATTTGGTTTTGTTAAGCGTGATGTAAATTCGGGGTGAAATTGAACGCCGACGAAAAATGGGTGTTCTGCGATCTCAACAGCCTCAATTAAGCCATCGCTCTCACCAGACACAATCAATCCCGCTTTTTCAAATTCGGCTCTATATTTTGGGTTTGCCTCATATC
>CAUUFG010000050.1:0-11358 GCA_963544335.1 uncultured Campylobacter sp. | reverse complement strand
GATGCTAAAATTTGGATTATTCGCATCGTTTTTTGCCGCGCGAATTAAATTTTCATCAAATTTAAAAAGCACATTTTTTTGTTTGAGTCCCGCTAAATCGTGGGCGAAATTTAGCTTTTCATATTTAATATAATCTACGCCTATAAACTGCATTTTATTCCTTTTAAAACTACGTAATTTCGGTTGTTTTTACCGTTATAAATTTGCGCATTAAATTTGGCAAATTCATCTTTTGCTGTGCTACCTTTGTAGAGTAAAAATTTACTTTTTTCATCGAAAAATCCAGCGCAAATTTTAAGCAAAAAATCGATCTTCCCTAGGGCTCTTGACGTGATTAAATCCGCGTGAAATTTTGGCTCATTTTCTATTTTTGCACGATGAATGTTTATGTTTTTTAGCTCTAAATTTAACTTAGCGTATGTCAAAAATGCCGATTTTTTGGGATTTGGCTCAAACAGATGCCATGAAATTTCAGGCGTTGCCATCGCCAAAATAAATCCAGGAAATCCAGCCCCACTTCCTATGTCAATAGCTATTTTTGGCGCGAAATTTCCATCGTTTAAAACATAATCTAGCCCCGCTAAGCTATCTTCTATTTGCTCTTTAAAATCATCATAATTGCTAAGCGAATGCACCGCGTTAAATTCGGCTAAAATTTGGCAAAATCTCGCGCAGTTTTCATTGAAATTTGTTGGCATTAGTTTTACTCTTGATTTAGCATGTGGCGCATTTTGTCGCGCTTTGTTTTAAGATAATTTTCGTTGTAGATGTTTGGTTTAATTATAATTGGTATTCGCAAGATGATTTGCGCGCTTTGAATCGCCTCTAATTTTTCTGGATTGTTTGTCAAAAGATTGATTTTTTTGATGCCAAAATGTCTAAAAATAAAATCGACAATCTCATAATTTCGTTCATCTGCGCGAAATCCTAATTGATGATTTGCCTCGATTGTATCAAAGCCTTTATCTTGAAGTGCGTAGGCGTTTATTTTGTTTAAAAGCCCGATATTTCGCCCCTCTTGACGCAGATAAATTACCATTCCGCCGTGATTATTAATGTACTCAAGCCCGTAAATTAGCTGGTCGCGACAATCGCATTTTAAGCTCCCAAGCGCATCGCCCGTTAGGCACTCAGAGTGTATTCGCACGTTTATAATCTCGTCTGTTTTGATCTCATCTTTAAAAATAACTAAGTGCTCTTTTTCACTCTCTTTAAAAGATATTACGCGGAAATTTCCAAACCTTGTTGGTAAATTTGCCACGCTAGAAATTTCAATTTTAATTGCCAAAATTTGCTCCATTTGTGATAAACTAACGCGCGTATAATATCAAAAAAAGGAAAAATAATGTTTAAAAGATTTAGAAGATTGAGGCTAAATTCGGCTATTCGAGATATGATTAGAGAAAATACGCTTTGCGTAGATGATTTTATTTATCCTTTATTTGTTGTAGAAGGGCAGGGCGCGCGCGAAGAGATCCCGTCGATGCCAGGTGTTTTTAATTTTAGTGTTGATGAGCTCTTAAAAGAGTGTGATGAGCTTGTTGATTTAGGGATAAAAGCGGTAATTTTATTTGGAATTCCTAGCTTAAAAGACAGCATAGGAAGTGACGCATTAAGCGATGATGGCATAATCGCAACTGCACTTCGCGCAATCAAAGAGGCGCATTCCGAACTTATCGTAATTACAGATTTATGCTTTTGCGAATACACAGATCATGGGCATTGTGGTATTTTAGATCCAAAAACAAGAAGCGTAGATAATGATGCCACGCTAGAAATTTCAGCTCGCCAAGCGTTGATCCACGCAAAAAACGGCGCAGATATCATCGCTCCAAGCGGTATGATGGATGGCATAATAAAGACTTTGCGAACAACATTAGATGAAAACGGCTACGAAAATTTGCCGATTATGTCGTATTCGACTAAATTTGCTAGCGGATATTATGGTCCATTTCGCGACGCGGCGCAATCAGCCCCTAGCTTTGGCGATAGAAAAAGTTATCAAATGGACCCTGCCAATAGATTTGAAGCGATTAGTGAGAGTTTAGAAGATGAAAAGCAGGGCGCAGATATATTGATGATAAAACCAGCACTTTCGTATTTAGACATTATCCGCGATATTCGTGAGCGCACTCTTTTGCCGATTTGTGCGTATAATGTTAGTGGTGAATATGCACTTTTAAAGGCAGGAGGCAGATTAAATTTGATAGATTATGAACGCGTTATGTTAGAGACGCTAACTAGCATTAAGCGTGCGGGGGCTGATATGATTATTAGCTATCACGCAAAAGAGATCGCGCAAATTTTAAGGAAGCATTAATGAGACACTTTTTGACACTAAATGATTTTAGCAAAACAGAAATTTTAGAGATGATAGAACTTGGAGAAAAGATCAAAAAAGAGACAAAACAAAATATCCATAAACCATATTTAAAAGAGCAAACTCTTGCGATGATTTTTGAGAAAAGCTCAACTCGTACGCGCACAAGCTTTGAAGTTGGAATGTATCAATTAGGCGGTCACGCTATATTTTTAAGTTCAAAAGATATCCAGCTAGGGCGCGGTGAGCCTATAATTGATACCGCGCGCGTGCTTTCAGGTATGGTTGATATGGCGATGCTGCGTGTTTATAAACAAAGCGATCTAAATGAATTTGCCAAATTTGCCACAATCCCTGTGATAAATGGGCTTAGTGATGAGTTCCATCCTGTGCAGTTGATGGCCGATTTTCTTACGATAAAAGAGCGTGCTAGTGGCGAAACTATCGCTTATATTGGTGATGGAAACAATATGGCACACTCTTGGCTTATGCTTGCTAGCAAGATGGGTTTTGAGATTCGCGTCGCTACACCAAAAGGCTACGAGCCAGATCGCCGTATAATCGAGATGGCATTGCAAAATGCTAAAATTTCTGGGGCGAAAATTTCTATTTTAAACGATCCAAAAGAGGCGATTAGTGGCGCGGATGTAGTCGCGACTGATACTTGGATTTCAATGGGGCAAGAAGATGAAAAAGAGCGCAAGGTTAAAAATTTCGCTGGCTTTTGTATTGATAAAAAAATGATGGAATTAGCGCATACAAAGGCGATCGTGCTTCATTGTTTGCCGGCTTATCGCGGGTATGAGATTAGCGATGAGGTCTTTGAGTCTCATGCAGATGAGATATTTTTAGAGGCTCAAAATCGCTTGCATACGCAAAAGGGCGTGATGGTTTGGCTCGATAGTAAAAGGAATGATTAATGGCGAAAAAAAGCGAAATTTCAAAAAAAATCGATGAAATAAGCTCTGTTTTTGGGATTAAACGTCGCGGACGGACGATTTTTGATATTAAATTGTGTTGCGATGAGCGCGTTAGCAAAAAAAAAGAGCCTATAAATGAAAATTTAGATCAAAGCAAATTTTCAAACACAAGCGACAAAATTTTAACATTAAAATCAGGCTCATGGAAGAATGCCACGCCGTGGTTTGGCGTAGATGAAAACGACGAAATTTACACGATGATGTCGCTTCCAAATTTAAACCGATTTTTGGGATCTTATCGAAATTTGGCTAGGCAAAATTTCGATTTGCGCCTAGAAAAGAGTATTTTAAAACAAATTCCTATTGATTTTGGCGATGCGTGGGCGGTTTGTATCGATAAAATTTCGCAAATTTCAAATCAAGATGAGGGCGTGGCGATTTTTCATATTGATTTAGATAAAGTCGTCGAAAGTGTCAAGCTAGAACATCCAAATTTATTCGTAAATTTAAACGAAATTACAAAAAGGTAAAAAATGCAGTTAGATTTTGACGCTTATGCCAAATTTTCTCGCCCCGGTCCGCGCTACACAAGCTATCCGACAGCGTTAGAATTTGGTCGAAATTTTAGCCTTAGCGAGTATGAAAATTCTCTTTTGTCGCAAAATGCGCAAACTCCGCTCTCTCTTTATTTTCACATGCCATTTTGCAAAAGCGCCTGTTATTTTTGCGGTTGCAATGTAATTTATACTGGCAAAACCGACAAGATGGATCGCTATATTGGCTATTTAGAGTGCGAAATGGAGATTTTGTCGCGCTTTTTAGATACTTCGCGCAAGGTCACGCAGATGCATTTTGGTGGCGGGACGCCGACTTATTTTAGTGCAGCACAACTTGACCTTCATATTTGCAATATTAAAAAACGCTTTGTAAATTTCGCCGATGATGCGGAGATTAGTTGCGAGATTGATCCGCGGTTTTTAAACGAAGATCAGATGAAAGTTTTGCATGAACACGGATTTAACCGAATTAGCTTTGGCGTGCAAGATTTTGATGAGCGCGTGCAAAAAGAGATCCACCGCATTCAGCCGTTTGATACGACAATGAATGCGATAAATTTGGCGCGAAAATATGGCGTAAAATCTGTGAATATTGACCTGATTTACGGGCTTCCGTTGCAGACTTTTGATAGTTTTAAAAAGACGCTTGAACTATCATTAAAGCTAGATACAAACCGCTATGCGATTTTTAATTACGCGCACGTTCCGTGGGTAAAAAAGAGTATGCGAAAATTTGATGAGAGCACTCTACCAAGCCCGAAATTTAAGCTCGAGATTCTCAAATTTACACACGATTTTCTCACATCAAATGGCTATAAAATGATCGGCATGGATCACTATGCAAAGCCTGATGATGAGCTGTTTTTGGCTTTGCAAAATGGTCAACTTCACAGAAATTTCCAAGGTTACACGACAAAAGGTGGTGCAGATTTGATCGGCGTGGGGCTTACTAGTATTGGTGAAGGGGCAAATTTCTACGCGCAAAATTTTAAAAGCATGGACGAGTATGAACGGGCGATTGATAGCGGAAATTTGCCATTTTGCAAGGGAATTTTGCTAGGGCGTGAAGATTTATTGCGAAAACGCGTGATTATGGGATTGATGGCAAATTTTGCTGTTGATATTCGCGCTGTGGAGAGTGAGTTTGGGATTAAATTTGATGAACATTTTGCGCGCGAATTAATTGCGCTAGAAAAATTTAGCGAATTTGTTGAAATTTCTCCTGAAAAAATTAGCGTTACGCCCACTGGGACGTTGCTTATCCGCAATATCGCGATGTGTTTTGATGAGTATTTATTAAGCGATGATAAACGTTTTTCAAAGACAATATGATGGCAAAATTTGACTTTTTAAAAATTAGCGATTCGTGCGTAAAGTGTGGAAAATGTATTCAAGTTTGCACGATTTATGATGTAAAACGCGAGGAGACAAACTCTCCGCGTGGGTTTTTGGATCTGCTTGGGGCATATTCGCGCGGGGATTTAGAGCTTGATAAAAATGCAAAAAGTATCTTTGAAAGCTGTTTTTTATGCACAAATTGCGTCGATGTTTGTCCAAATTCTTTGCGTGTAGATGAAGCTATTGAGCGCGTACGTAGTGATATTGCGGATAAATTTGGCATTGCATTTTATAAGCGCGTAATTTTTTGGTTTTTAGGGCATCGCTCTGTTTTAAATTTGGTAGCGAAATTCGGTTATGTTTTTAAAAGCTGTGCTTTTGATATCAAAAAAAGCGCTGGATTTGACGCGGAATTTAATAGCGAAATGCGTCCGAAATTTGCAATGCCGTTTTTGAAAAAAGAGCGTCTTTTGCCAAGCATTGCGAAGCGATCTTTTTTAAATTCTCATCCAAATTTTATCGATAATGGCGGTGAAAAATGCGTCGGGATTTTCATTGGTTGTATGGGAAATTACTCTTATACGTCGATTGGCGAGGGGCTACTTAAAATTTGCAAAGCGTTGAAATTAAATGTAAATTTGATGAAAAAACAAAAGTGTTGTGGTGCGCCGGCATATTTTACGGGTGATTTAAAAAGTACAAAAAAATGGGCGAAATTTAATATCGAATATTTTGAACGTGAATTACAAAATTTAGACGCTATTATCGTACCTGAGGCGACTTGTTCGGCGATGATTAGGGTAGATTATGAGCATCTATTTTTTGATGAGCCAGCTTGGCAAATTCGCGCAAAAAACGTAGCGCAAAAGATATTTTTGGCGACAGAGTATTTTGATAAATTTACACCTTTGCGCGAAATTTTGGCGCAAAATTTCACAGATAAAACAGCCAAAAAAATGCAAATCACATATCACGATCCCTGTCATGCTCGAAAAATGCAAGGAATTTGGCGCGAACCACGAAATTTGCTTGCGCAAAATTTCGAGATAATAGAGCAAAGCGAAGAGAATGTTTGTTGCGGATTTGGTGGTGTTACGATGCAAAGCTCAAACTACGAAATAGCGCGAAAATCGGGCTTGCGAAAGGCTAATCTTATCGCGCAAACGCAGACTTTGGTCGTATCTGCTGAGTGTAGCGCGTGTAGAATGCAGATAAATAATTCGTTAAATTTGATAGACTCATCTGTGCGTTGTATAAATCCTATTGAATTGATTGCGTCTAAAATATAAATTTAATATTTATTTAGATAAGATATACTATTTTCAAAATAGAGGCGTAATTTTATGAAACATGTTATCGGAATTGTAACCCAATTAAATGGCGAACTTGTTAAAAGATATTTTGATGGGCGACCTGATGCGCACCTAAATTTGGGTGATTTGATATTATTAGATGATAGTGTTTGGTCGCGTTCGTTAGATGCAAAAGCGACAATAACTCTCAAAAATTCGCAAGCAAATTTTAAACCAGGTGTAAGAATTAAATTTGATAGAGCTTATCTTGAAAATGTAGGAAGTTACGATTTTTTACACGATTATGAGTTAGATGAAATTAGTGCTAAATTTGGGCTTTATTCTAATACATCTCATTTTAGTGGAGCGTCAAATTTGAACTTAAATTTAGCAAATACTGAAAACAACCAAGCAGATCACGCCAATCAAAATCCACACAAAACAAATTTTGCACAACCAAATTTATCTACGCCTATCGCGCAAAATAGCCAAATTTTAGGCGCAAATCCTTTTGATGAGGCTGAAATTTTTGTCACTCCTTTGATTGGAAATGGTAATGTGCTCCCGATAATTGAAGGTGATACAAGTCTTTATAAGTGCTATTTTAATGATATTCACATTAATGTTAAAACAATGCCTGGACGCAATGTGAGGCTATTAGATATTGATAGTAAAACGCAAATTGCCGAGAATTTTGCAAGCGATGAGGGGGATTGTTTTTTTGAACTAAAACATGTTAAGGATAATAGTAAATTTGGATTCACTGTCTTTGTTTTTGAGAATGGGGTAGAAATTTTTAAACAAAAAATATTGATAGAAATTCCACAAATTAATCGCCACGCTGCTTTTTCGCCGATTGATGTGTTGGATTTTGATTTGGCTAGAAAAATTGATAAGAGTGGTGTGGATTTTATAGATGCAATTGGTATTAAAATTGACGCCATGAAAAAGCGTGAAGAAGATTATCTTATATCGAAAGCTTTTTACACAAATGAGATAAATCCGGTGTTTGGTTTTATTTCAAAGCATGAATTTGAGGCAAAATTTTATCTAGTTGGGTTTAAAGATTTTATTTTTGATGAGATGATTGAGCTTGCTGGCGTTATAAAAGAGGATGCGCAAAAGCTATATTTTATCTGCACGAATAATTTTAAGATTGAGGGTCGATATACATTTTATGCAAATTTTATTAGCAAGGATAAAAGCAAATCGCCACATGAATTTTTCTTTGATTTGACGTTTAAATTTGATAACGAAACTACATTTGAAAATGTGGAATTTAATGGCAATCAAGTAATTGGCAAAGTGCTAGATATGACCGGTAATAGCGAGCTTTGCAGTGATTGTTTTGATGTTGGCGTTTATAGTGTAGATATACATAATAATTTTGAAAATATTGCTATGAGTAAGAGTGATGAAAATGGAAATTTTACAATAAAAGTAGAACTAAATAGCGCAAATTTGCATGATAAAAAAGTAGTATTGCGAAACATAGATTCGTATGGAAATATCTCACAAGCGATAAATATTGACATAAAATAGCGAAAATGTATTGACATATAGGATTTTTTTTTATATAATCACGCTTTCAAAAATTATGCTGGTGTAGCTCAGTTGGTAGAGCTACTGCCTTGTAAGCAGTGGGTCGGCGGTTCAAGTCCGTTCACCAGCTCCATTTCATAACAGTGTTTGACCAGAAATACCATTGCAAAGCATTTATTTTTAAAATAGGGTGAGATACTCAAGTGGCCAACGAGGGCAGACTGTAAATCTGCTGACTATGTCTTCCGTGGTTCGAATCCACGTCTCACCACCATTGTTATGCGGGAGTAGCTCAGTTGGCTAGAGCATCAGCCTTCCAAGCTGAGGGTCGCGGGTTCGAGCCCCGTTTCCCGCTCCATTTGGATTTTACTGGGAGCTGTGTATTAAATTTATGCACTTTTAGTTAATCCTGAATAATTAGTTTTATGTTGTTTGTATATTAGTTTCTACTTTCTTAATGCCATGTGCTCATATGGCTCAGGGGTAGAGCACTTCCTTGGTAAGGAAGAGGTCGTGGGTTCAAATCCCGCTATGAGCTCCATTTGAAAGAGCAATTAAAAATATACAGACTTGAATTTAGTTTTTAAATTTCATTTAGTTATGGAGGAATGAGATGGCTAAAGAAAAATACAATAGAAGTAAGCCACATATTAACATTGGTACAATTGGTCACGTTGATCATGGTAAAACTACTTTAACTGCTGCAATTTCTGCTGTTTTATCAAGAAAAGGTCTTGCTGAACTTAAAGATTATGATAATATCGATAATGCTCCAGAGGAAAAAGAGCGCGGTATCACAATCGCAACTTCACATATTGAATATGAGACAGAGACTCGTCACTACGCTCACGTAGATTGTCCAGGTCACGCCGATTATGTTAAAAACATGATTACTGGTGCTGCTCAAATGGATGGCGCAATTTTGGTTATCGCTGCGACAGATGGTCCTATGGCACAAACTAGAGAGCATATTCTTTTGGCTCGTCAAGTAGGTGTTCCATATATCGTTGTATTCTTAAACAAGTGTGATATGGTTGATGATCCAGATCTTGTTGAATTAGTTGAAGAAGAAGTTAAAGATTTATTAAACGAATATCAATTCCCAGGTGATGCTACACCGATTATCAAGGGTTCGGCTCTTCAAGCATTAGAAGAGGCAAAAGCTGGTAAAGATGGTGAGTGGTCGGCAAAAATTATGGAACTTATGGGTGCTGTTGACACATATATCCCAACTCCTGCAAGAGATATTGACAAAGATTTCTTAATGCCAATTGAAGATATTTTCTCGATTTCTGGTCGTGGAACAGTTGTTACTGGTAGAATTGAAAAAGGTGTTGTTAAAGTCGGCGATACGGTTCAGATTGTTGGTATTAGACCTACTCAAACAACAACAGTTACTGGCGTTGAGATGTTTAGAAAAGAGATGGATCAAGGTGAAGCTGGTGATAACGTCGGTGTATTATTGCGTGGAACAAAAAAAGAAGATGTTGAGAGAGGTATGGTTTTATGTAAACCAAATTCAATTACTCCGCATGTTAAATTTGAAGCAGAAGTTTATGTATTGAAAAAAGAAGAAGGTGGTAGACATACTCCATTCTTTAATAATTATAGACCACAATTCTATGTAAGAACAACTGATATTACTGGTTCTATTACTCTGCCTGCTGGTGTTGAAATGGTAACTCCTGGTGATAATGTTAAAATTACTGTTGAACTTATTCACCCAATCGCATTAGAGCAAGGAACTAGATTTGCTATTCGTGAAGGTGGCAAAACTGTTGGTTCAGGTGTTGTATCTGCAATCTTGGAATAAAATTTGATTGAGTGGGTTTTCCCACTCTATTTTTGGAGAAGTGATATGAGAATTAAAATAGGTTTAAAATGTTCTGAATGTGGCGATATAAATTATACTACCTATAAAAATAGTAAGACTACAACGGAAAAAGTTGAGTTAAAAAAATATTGCCCTAAGTTAAAAAAGCATACAGTACATAAAGAAGTAAAGTTAAAAAGTTAATTTATAGGGCAATAGCTCCAATGGTAGAGCGCCGGATTCCAAATCCGATGGTTGGGAGTTCGAATCTCTCTTGCCCTGCCAGTTTTTAAGGTAATTATATGGAAAAATTAAAATATTATTTTGAAGAGTCTAAAAAAGAGTTACGTAAGGTTATTTTTCCTACTAAGGAGCAGATTAAATATGCTTTTTTAACTGTTTTAGGAGTTGTAATTGTAATTTCTTTATTTTTAGCTCTAATTGATGCTTTAATGGCACCGCTTGTTTCATGGATAGTCGGAGGTAAATAGTGGGACTTAAATGGTATGCTATTCAAACTTATGCTGGTTCAGAAATGAGTGTTAAAAATGCAATTGAGACATTGGCAAAAGAAAATAATATTGAAGAAAAAATTCAACAGGTTTTGGTTCCAACTGAAGATGTCATTGAAATGAAAAATGGAAAACAGGTTATCAGGGAAAGAAGCTTATATCCTGGATATTGCTTTGCATATTTGGATTTAGATACTACGCTTTGGCATAGGATTCAACTTTTACCAAAAGTTTCTAGATTTATTGGTGAAGCGAAACGTCCAGCTTCGTTAAGTGAAGCTGATATTGAGCTTATTTTGGAAAAAGCAAATAAACGCGCTGCGCCAAAACCTAAAATTTCATTTTCTGATGGTGAAGTTGTTAGAATCATTGAAGGTCCATTTGCTAATTTTAATGGTACCGTTGAAGAATATGATATGTTGCATGGAAAACTCCGCTTAAATGTTTCTATATTTGGTAGAAGTACGCCAGTGGAGATTTTATATTCGCAAGTTGAAAAAATAGTTTGATTTTTGAAGGAGAATAGTTTATGGCTAAGAAAGTTGTTGGCGAAATTAAATTACAAATTGCCGCCGCAAAGGCAAATCCTAGTCCACCAGTTGGTCCAGCTTTGGGTCAAAAGGGTGTTAACATTATGGAATTTTGTAAAGCTTTTAATGAAAGAACAAAAGATATGGCTGGTTTTAATATTCCAGTTGTTATCACAGTTTATGCCGATAGAAGTTTTACATTTATAACAAAACAACCACCTGCAACAGATTTAATTAAAAAAGCAGCTAATATTACAAGAGGTTCTGATAACCCGTTAAAAAATAAAATTGCTACTTTGACAAAAGCTCAGGTTCTTGAGATTGTTGATAAAAAAATAGCTGATTTGAATACGAAAGATAAAGAACAGGCAGCTAAAATTATAGCTGGTTCTGCACGCTCTATGGGGATTACTGTAGTAGATTAAAAACCTTTTACCGCCAAGGTTAATAAAGGCGGAAGCATTTTAAATTGCGGAGAAATCATATGGCAAAAAATTCAAAAAGATTTAAAGAATTATTAAAAAAAGTTGATGC
>CAUUFG010000049.1:0-11386 GCA_963544335.1 uncultured Campylobacter sp. | reverse complement strand
TCAGCGTGTTTGCACTCTTTTACCACGCGAAATGAGCGTAAATTTGGATAGATGAAAGTAGTTTTTTTGGCGCGTCTGACGCGATTTTTAAATTTTGACGGAACGCGCGTAAAATCTTTAAGTTTTGAAAACTCAGCAAGAGCAATAAGACAAGGCGTATCAATCCTGCGACGCTTTATTTGATTGATTTTAGTTAAATCTTTGCTTAAAAATCCAGCAGTTGTATCAGTTTGAGCTAAGTAAATCATGGAAGAAGAGCGAATAAATCGCTCTAAATTTTATAGTTTGTCGGCGTTTTTACTTAAATATTCGGCAACGCCTTTTGTTGTGTCTTTCATACCTTCGTCGCCTTTATGCCACCCAGCAGGGCAAACCTCACCATGCTCATTTGTAAACAACATCGTATCTACCATGCGCATCATCTCATCAATATTTCTACCAAGTGGTAGGTCATTTATTACAGCGTGGCGAACTTTGCCATCTTTATCTAATAAAAAGCTTCCGCGAAGTGCGACCGCATCATCAAATAATACATCAAACGCTCTTGCCCACTCTTTTTTCATATCAGCAACAAGCGGGAAGCCAACACGTCCGATACCGCCATTATTAATAGGCGTCTCTCTCCATGCAAAATGGCAAAATTCATTATCGCAACTAACGCCAATAACGTTAATTCCGCGCTCTTGAAAATCTTTTAATCTGTGATCAAATGCGATAATCTCACTAGGACAAACAAATGTAAAATCTTTTGGATAGAAAAATACAACTGCGCCTTTTTCGCCTAAATTTGCATATAAATCAAAATTTTCACTGATTGAACCATTGCCTAAAACTGCCACGCCGCTAACGCGTGGTGCATAATTTGTAACTAGCATTTCTTCTCCTTAAATAATAAAAATTATTGTTTGGTAATTATATCTTGCGCCACTTAAATTTATATTAGAAATTTAACTTTAAAAGAAATTTTCTATTAAATTTCGCATTTGTGCTTCGTCTGAAATTTGATTTATCTCTTGACGAAAATTTGCCGCGTCTGTTTTTCCCTTTGAATATTCATGTAAATGTTTACGAAAAATAGCAATCCCATGCGCCCCATAATGACAAACCATACGCTCAAAATGGTATAAAATCACACGCTTTTTTAGGGCTTCATCAGCGCTTTTGTTTGTTTTAATCTCAGCAAAAACCCACGGATGCCCGATGCTTGCACGCCCAATCATTACGCCATTTGCGTTTGTTGTCTTTAAAACCTGCGTAAAATTTTGCGAGTTTATATCGCCGTTTGCAATGAGCGGAATTTTTATTGATGACTTTACATTTGCTATTGCTTCATAATCAACTTTGGCATGATAGCCCCCTGCTCTAGTGCGTCCATGAACGCAGATATAATCAGCCCCAGCGCGCTCTATAAATGGCGCAATTTCGTGCGCATTTTTTTCATTAAAGCCAAGGCGAATTTTTACGCTTGTAAATTTTTTATTGCTATTTGTTTTGATTGTTTCTATGATTTTTTGAAGACGCGAAATATCTGTTAATAGCGCAGAACCGGCACCTTGTTTGACGACCTTTGGCACAGGACAACCGCAATTTAAATCAATGCCATCAATGCCATCAAATTTATTTAAAATTTCAACAGCTTTTTTGATAATTTGTGCGTCACCACAAGCGATTTGGACGATAAATGAGGTCTCGCTTGGGGCGTGTTGCAACATCTTAATGGTCTTTTCATTTTCAAAAACAAGCGCGTTGGCGCTAATCATTTCACTCACAGTCACATCGCAACCAAAACGTTTTGCCACCTCTCTAAGTGGCGGATCAGAAAACCCGGCTAATGGTGCTAAAAATAGCACTGAATCACTAAAATTTATCAATTTTATGAGAATAAAAGCGACGCTGGAACGCTTTTGTTGTTATCGCGCAAAAATAGTAAAATTTCAAATTTTTCATTATTTTTGCCATCGTTATAGTGGAGCTGATTTCTAAGCTCATCAATCATACCAAGCTCATAAAGTCCATACCAATACGCATCATTTGCGTCCGTGTTGTCATTTTTTAATCGCTCAAACATCTGCAACAAAATATCTGGTGAAAATTTATTTTTTAGCATTCTAAATAGCTTAATATATTCAGAGTCGCTAAAGCTTGAATTTTTAATAATTTCATAAAAATCTTCACGCGAAATTTCAAATTTATCATCACTTAAATAGCGGTCAATAATCATCATAATATCGTCATTTTGCGTAGGGATTCCATATTTTTTAATATCTAAAAAAGGTGCATTTTTAATGATTGATTTATAAGCCTTATCAATCAAATCGTCGCTAAAATTTTGACGTTTATTTAAAATTTCATAAGCAAATTTTGGTTCAGAATTTAGGCGGTTTTCCTGATTTTGCAACCAAATTTTATTAGTTTTTGGAAGTTTAAAACGCCTTAAATCTTCAAATTTTCCAGCCTCAACAGCCTTGAGAGTTTTAATCGCATCTCTTAATTTCTCGTTGTTTGGCTGTGAAATTTCATCACTTTTTGATAGAAATTTAACAACTTCTGCTGCGTCTTTGAAAATTTTAGTTTTAAAAGTTTTATCGTTATCAAGCCCAAAAAGTGCCTCTTGCGACATCTGCAAAAAGGTCTTTTCATCGTTTTGAATCGCCTTTTTATCTCGATAAATCAAAAATCCAACAAAACACAAATGCAAAAGTGTAAAAATAACAAATAACAAAAGTGGCATCAAAAACCACGCCACAAGCGGAAGTTCCTTTGAAAATCCAAAAAAACTAAGCGTATAACTATCAGAATTTTCAACAAAAACAAAAATCCCTACAATAAAAATATAAATTACGGCATAGCCAAAAAACTGCTTGATTCTCATTTTTTCCCTTTTTCGATAATTTCACGACAAACTATGCAATATTTTGCCGTCGGCTTTGCACGAAGGCGCGCCATAGAAATCTCCTCTTCACACATTTCGCAAGTCCCGTATGTTTTGGTGTTGATTTTCCTAAGCGATTCATCTATCTCTTTTAACTCTTGTGAAAGTTTTTGAATCATCACATAACCAAGAGTCGTATCTGTATCCACACTCGCAACATCAATCTCATCGCTCGCATCAGAACTATCCTTTAACCCGCGAATATCATCAACAGAACTATTTATATTTTGGATAATCTGCTCTTTTCTCTCGTTTAAAATTTTACGGAAAAATTCCAACTCACTCTTTTTCATTAACATCCTTTTTACTTGTGATATGGGTGATTTGCGTTGATACAAAGCGCGCGGTAAATTTGCTCAAACAGGACGAGCTTTGCGATTTTATGAGCGAAAGTTAGACACGAAAGACTAATGCATTTATCCATTTTGGCTCTAAAATTTGAGCTAAAACCATACGCCCCGCCGATAAAAAATGAGATTTGTGCTCTATCTTTTAAAATATTCGCAAACTCAAAACTATCCACCATCTCGCCACCCTCATCAAGCCCGATACAATAACCTTTTACATGTGGCGTATACGCTTCATCATAGCTTTTTAGCGCATCTGAGCGACTTTTTGATTGTGCTTTGGCGATTTTGTCATTAAAAATCACATTTTCTACAACTTCTGCGCTAAATTTTGACATTTTTATATATTGTGAAATTTCAGTTTTAAATTCGTCACTTTTTTGAATACTAAAAACTGAAATTTTCACTTTTTACGCCTCTTTTTTGCTAGAAATTTGATCCGAATTTAGACTATTTTCACTATTTTTAGCACCCAAAAAGACCAAAATATCATACAAATATTTTTTATGTTCTTTTCGTGAAACAATAGCATCAATCAATCCATGTTCAAGCAAAAATTCAGCCGTTTGAAAACCATCTGGAAGATCTGCGCCGATAGTTTGTTTTATGACACGCTGTCCAGCAAAACCGATAAGCGCACCGGGTTCAGCAATAATTATATCTCCAAGCCAGGCAAATGACGCGCTTACGCCACCCATCGTCGGATCTGTTAAAATAGAAATATATGGTATTTTTGCATCACTTAAAATTTTAAGAGCGGCAGAAGTTTTACTCATCTGCATCAAGCTAAATGTACTCTCTTGCATTCGTGCCCCACCACTTGCGCTGATAATAATAAGCGGATATTTTTTTTCGATACTTCGCCTTACAGCGCGCGAAATTTTTTCACCCTCAACAGAGCCAAGTGACCCGCCCATAAAGGCAAAATTAAATACAACAAGCTCGACATCAAGCCCATTAATTCGCGCTTCGCCACTAATTACAGAACTTTTTTTGCCCGTCTTTTCAAACCCCTCTTCGATGCGTTTTTTATATGATTTTTTATCGACAAATTTAAGTGGGTCAATCGGCGTTAAATCACTATCAAATTCTACAAAACTCCCATCATCGCATATCAAATTTATTCTTTGAGACGGAGTAATGCGCATGTGATAATCACACTTTGGACAGACATGAGAATTTGCTTCAATCTCTTTAAAATACATCAATGAGTGGCATTTGTTGCATTTGACCCAATGCGACGGAGCTTCGCTAGGATCGGCTTGTTTTCGCCTAATTTTTGAAAATAATTCTGTGAAATTCATACTTTCCCCTAATAAATTGTGGGATTGTACCTAATTTTTCCTTAAATGAGTACATTAAATTTGGCTATAATTCACACTTTTAAATTAAGGTTAAATTTAAATGCAAGGCTATATTTTAAATGTCGCAAAAGTAAAAAACGAAGATTGCATAGTGTCTATTATCACGCCCAAGCGGATTTTGCGCTGCTACCGATTTTACGGGGCTAGACACTCAAATATTATTCAAGGCTACAAACTAGATTTTGAGATCGAAACATCGCTAAATTTCTTACCACGCCTAAAAAACGTCTTGCATCTTGGATTTTCTTATTTGTTGGAACGAAATTTGCTACTTAGATGGCAGGAATTAACACGACTTTTTTGGCTGCATTTACGCGATTTAAATGAGATTGATGAGTTTTATTTTGAACTTTTGGAAAAGTGTGGCAATAAATTTAGCAAACAAAATCCTAAACGCGTTGTTGTCGAGGCGTATCTTGAAATTTTAGAATTTGAAGGGCGCAAACACAGCATAAATTCGTGCTACTTTTGCGGAGAAAAACTTAGTGATAAGATCTGCTTGACTCGCGGATTTTTGCCATCGCATTTTGCATGTAGTGGCGGGGCTAAATTTAATTTTAGAGATATTGCAGAACTTTTTAAAACAAAAAGTGCTATTAATCTAAGCGACGATGAGATTACGATACTCTATGGGGTTATTTTAGAAGGGTTTTGAAAATTTAGATCTCAATAGGCTATATAAATTTCTACTTTTATAAATTGGAGTGAAATTTAGATTGTTAGCCGAATTTCACTCATTGATAAAATCTAAAAATTTGATCTATTCTAGATCGTATTTTTTTAGAATCTTCTCCATTTCGCCATTTTGTCTCATATCATTTATGACTTTGTTTATTTTTTGGACTAAATCTGCATTTTTACCTTTTCCAACCATATAAAAAACATCAGCATTTTGAGCCTGTTCTACGATAAACGGCTGAATTTTTTTAGATATATTAAAATCTTTCATCATTTTAAAAGATTTGCGATCAATTTCATTAAACGCAGTGTAATTTTCTTTTATTATCGGCATCGAAACAGCTGAATTTAAAAATATAAAATCAATCTTTTTATATTGAAGATCTGAAAAAAGCCTTAGATATGAATTATATCCAACTGGAGTTGCACCTATTTTTTCCAAAATTTCTTTATTGGCATCAATATCAATGTCATAGCCGACTTTTTTACCCTTCATCTCCTCTTTTGTAGTCGTAGGATCATCCTCTAATTTAAGATATAAGTTATTTATTTCATAATAAGAAACCGTGTGATCGCAATTTTGCGTATATTTGTCATTACCTAAAAATGAGACAGCCAAATCAAAAGAACCTTTATTTAGTTCATCGCAAAGATCATTATATGAACTAGGAATGATCTCATAGCTCAAATCCAACTCTTTAAATATAGCGTCAATAATATCAATATCTGCGCCGACGATTTGTGATGCTTTGTCGTATGTAAAAGGTGGAATTGTTGGATCAGCACCGATTTTAATTTTATCTGCTGCAGATAAATTAATTGCACCAAGTGTAAATAAGCCTAAAAGTAACTTTTTCATGAAATATCTCCTTAAAAAAATGTATCGGAATGCAAATTTTCAAAAGCAGCTTTAAGCGAGATAAAGAGCTTTGGATTCTCACTCTCCAAATTTGCTAAAAGTTGTTTTGTTTCAAACCTAGCATGTGGCATTTTAACATCAAATCTCATAGCCGGACACGCCTCGTCACCAATTGTTTGCAAACCATTTCGCATAGCGCTATCCCGAAGCTGTTTTTCACGTGCAAAAATCAGTGGACGAATAACCACAATACCATTTTGCGCACGATACTTTGGCGCAAGCGTTCTAAGTGCGCCATTATATGTAAAATTCATGAAAAAACTCTCCGTAGCGTCATCTAAATGATGCGCGATAGCGAGCTTATTATATCCGTTTTTTAAAGCATATGAGTATAAATATCCGCGCCTCATACGCGAAAAGAAGCTACAAAACGATGAATTTCGCCTAATTTTATCTTTTGAAAGCTCAAAAATTTCACTATCAATCACTTCGTAATCAATCTCATGTTCTTTGCAATGAGTTTTTAGATAATCGAAATTTTCGCCCATACCATAGCCTAAAGTGACGGCTTTAAAATCCCAATTTTGAGGACTTACACTTTGAAAGTGTTTTAAAATATGAGCTAAATTAAGACTATCTTTACCGCCACTTAGTCCAAGCAAAATTCTGTCATTTTCCTCAAACATCTTATATTTTGCGTTTGTTTGCCCGACTATTCGTAAAAGTTTTTTGCTAATCTCTATCATATTTTTTCAATCATTTTTAAGATAAAATCCGCGCTTAAATTTGCAGTTTTTATTAAAAATTCATCAAAATCAAATTCGGCTTTTTTGCCAGCTTCATCACTAATTGCACGCAAAATAAAAAACGGCACACCAAGCGCATCGCAGACAACGCCGACGCTAGCCCCTTCCATCTCGACGACATCAGCACCAAAGGTTTTATTAATCCACTGTTTTTTATCTTCATCGCAAATAAACTGATCACCGCTAGCAATCGTAGCTGGTTTTAGCGTGACACCATTTTGCGTGGCAACTTGCGTCGCGATTGCGTTTAAATTTGCATCTGTGCTGACATAAATTTCATTTCCAGGGACATAGCCAAAAGGATGCCCAAATGCGCTAATATCAAGATCGTGCTGACAAACACGCGTAGCATATGTCATATCTGCTATTTTAAAACCATCACTAATCGCACCGGCCACACCTGTAAAAAGCAAAATTTCTGCGCCAAATTTCTCTATCATTATGCTTGAAGTTAGCGTGGAATTGACCTTACCGATTTTTGAATAAGCGATGATTAGCTCATGATTTTTGTAACTTGCGTGATAAAATTTATTTTTCACATATTCTATTTGAGTATTTTCCAAACGCGCCAAAAGTAGCTCTATCTCTTCGCTCATCGCCCCCAAAATCGCGATTTTCATAGGTTGCCCCCATTTTCTAAAACTGAATTTTCAAGTGCAAATTTTACAAATTCATCTAAACTTGCCATATCAAAAATAGAGAATGTTGGCTTATCTGTGATTTTTTTATTGATACCTTTTAAAACGTTTGCGCCAAATTCTATAAAACAATCTACATTTTTAGCAACAAATTCTACGCTTTGTCTATATAAAACAGGCGAAATAAGTTGCAATTTTAATAAATTTACAGCCTCACTTTTAGTTGTGTAAATTTTTGCATTTACATTTGATACAACTGGCGCGAATTTGCATTTTAATGAATTTTCTAAAAAAGGCGCCAAATTTTCACTCGCACTTTGCAACATCGGGCAGTGACTAGCGACACTCATATTAAGCAACATCGTGCGTTTTGCACCAGATTGTTTAAACTCGGACTCTAATTTAGTAAGATGAGCTCTGTTTCCAGCGATAACAATTTGCCCATCGCAGTTAAAATTTGCAACCCAAACATCTAAATTTGATTCTTGAGCTTTAAAGATAATTTCACTAACCTTTTCGTCACTAAGCCCCAAAATTACCATCATTGAAGCATCTTTATCGGCACAAGAATCTTGCATAAATTTGCCACGATTTCGCACCAAATTTAACAACTCAAATTTATCAACGCCATCAGCCACACCAAGCGCACTAAACTCACCAAGGGAATGACCAAACATCAATTCTGCACTCAAATCTAATCCGTGCGATGTAAGCTTTTCCTTTGTGGATAAAAAGCACATCAAAGAATTCGCAACAATTGCCGGCTGAGTAAATTCTGAGATATTTAAATTTTCATTTTCTTTAAATAAAAGCTCGTTAAAATCAATGGCGCAATATTTGCTCGCGCCATCTAAAAATGACTTTGCACTCTCAAAATTGTAATAAATTTCGCGTCCCATGCCAATCTTTTGAGAGCCTTGACCTGGAAATATAAAAGCAAATTTCATCGCAAATCACTCTTTATCTTGACAACAATGCCCGTCGTGATGGTGTTTGTGATGATGTCCGTGTCCACCACAACAATGGTGCTCATGCTCTTCGTGTTCGTGGTGATCGCAACCGCATCCGCAAGTGTGCTGATGTGAAATGCCACGATTTAAAATTTCATCATCTGTCGCCTCGCGATTTTCAATCATTTGAATTTTAAATTCTAAATTTTTACCAGAGTAAGGGTGATTAAAATCTATAGTAACATTTTCATCGGCGATATCTTTGACAATAACTTTAACAGTTTCGCCACCTTCATTTTCTCCGATCAATTCCATGCCTATTTCAAGCTCAATTCCAGCAAATTGCTCTTTTGGTAGAACTTGGATTTTATTATCGTCATACTCGCCAAAACCATCTTTTGCGTCAAATTTGACAACTTTTTCATCGCCAGTTTGCATTGAAATTACTTCGTCTTCTAATTTTTGCAAAACTTGCTCAAAACCAGAGACAAATGAGATCGCCTCGCCCTCTAAATTTGACTCTAAAATTTCGCCACTTTGGCTATCTTTTAACTCATATTTAATTGTGATTGCTTTATGCATCTTTTTTCTCCTTTAAAATTATTTATTTTCTATTTGGTGCGGCGCTAGCCTCTTTGCTATTTGGAAATTTAGATTTCAAATACAAATAGAATTTATTTGCATTTTTTGTATCGCCAATTTTGTCTAAACTTATTGCCGAATGATATAAAAGTTTTGGCATAAATTCGCTTTTATCAGATAAATTTAAGCTTGTCTTGTAGTGTGATAACGCGTTATTATAATCTTGCTCGAAATAAGCTATTTCGCCGAGCATAAAATTTACTTTTGCAGGTTGAAATTTGGCTGTTTTGAGCGTTGAATATAGCTCTTTTGCGTCTGTATATTTTTTATTTTTATACAAATCATCCGCTTCTTTTAAAATTTCAGCGGAAGTTTTTCTGGCATTTTGTTTTATATTTTGTGTAGTTTGTGTTTGATTTTCTATATCTTGTGTATCACTTTTTTTTTTAAAATCTACATCATTTTTTTTTTGTTGCGCGGTAGAATTCCCGAGTTTTGAATTTATAATTTTAATTTGCTCTTTTATCCAAGCAATATCATCTTGCATTTGTGTAATTTCTTGTTTATTAATTGTAGAAACTTTATTTGAATTTGATTTTCCTGTAGCTCTAATCTCAACATCTGAAAGACGTTGTTCTAAATTTGAAATTTGTTTATTGCTTCCTTCAATAACACTTCTAAGACCATCAATACTATCTTCTTGAGATCTTAATGATGATTGAATTTGATCCAATCTCTGTTTGTTTTTTAATAAAATTTGCTCGTTTTCAGTTAAACCGTAAAGATTTTCCGAATTAACATTTCCAGCATCAAATACTGAAACTTCCTCCGAAAATAAGAAAACAGCCCCAAAGAGGGCTGTAAAGATAAACTTTTTTTTCATATCTTAGTATGAAACTTTGAACTCATCACGTCTGTTTTGAGCATCGCAACTTTTTGATTTTTCTGAGCAAACTAAGTTGCTTTCGCCGTAGCTAACAACAGATAATCTGTTTGGATTTACGCCATCAGCAACTAATGCATCTTTTACTACGTTAGCTCTTTTTAGACCAAGAGCGTAGTTATATTCATCGCTACCCCACTCGTCGCAGTTACCTTCAACTTTAATATTGATTGCATCTGCGCCAGCTTGATTAAATAGCGCGGCATTACTGCTAACAACAGAAGTCATATCTGATCTGATATTGAATTTATCAAAATCAAAATATACATTTTGAACTTGATTTTGAATGCTTTGAGCAAGGCTATCTAAACCATTACTTGCTTGATTCATATCGACTTCTGGAGTCTTTTTGCTACAACCACTCATTACAAGAGCAGCAACTGCAAACGTTGATAAAACTAAGTTTTTCATTTATACATCCTTTTAAAAAAGTTCCGGCATTATATCACAAAAATTTATTTTTTCAACAAAAATTTTACCAATCTACGGACTGAATTCGTCCTATTCGTAATGGGAATTGAAAGCTTCTATTCTCATTGACCCTGATTATACCAACAGCACTTCCACCTTTGATATACATAATGCTTCCGCCATCGCTAGAAAATCTTGGGAACTGGTTATTACCATCCGCTGTAAGTTGTCTAACATAATCTGTTTGAGTTGAAATTAAATACAAATTAAATCCGCCTCCATCACGACTAGCATATACGATATCACTTCCATGAGTGCTAATAGAGTTATTATTTTTGCCATGGTATACCATTTGTTGGACATTGCCACCATCAATTCCGGTTACAAAAATATTTGGATAACCTAGTCTATCGCTAACAAATACAACACGGCTATCATTATCCACAAAATTTCCACTCACATCAATACCATTATAATCGGTTATCGCGCGCAAACTACCGCCTGAATATAGGTAAATTTCAGGCTGACCTTTTGGTGCATTTGTAACAAGCAGTTTTGAACCATCTTTGCTTACATCAGATACAATAGTCATGCCTTGCCCTGTCAAAATTTTACTTTTACTGCCACCTAAATTTTGCTTAAAAATAGCAGGCATATTTCCATTTATATAGCTAGTAAAATAAAATGCAGTTTGCGCATCATTTGCCCATTTTGGAAATATGTTTAGTCCACCACTAACAACTACTTTTTGATATGTGAGTGTATAATCGGCAACTAAAATTTCACTAGATTTCACGCCTGTATATCGTGAAAATATAATCATTGTTTTCATCCAATCAACATCTGAATAGCCGAGCTTTTTCACGATTTCAGATA
>CAUUFG010000048.1:0-11518 GCA_963544335.1 uncultured Campylobacter sp. | reverse complement strand
ACGTTTATTTTGAATAAATAAAAGCTTTTCAATCCTTATTTAATTGATTTAAAATCTGGTATAAAAAACATTAAAATCAAAGCCGGCGCCAATACTAGCTTCAAAATATGCAAATTTTAAGATTTTCTATTAAAACTAATCTGTTTATCTTAACCCATTTTAGATAAGTGGATTTAATAAATTTATCATTTAATTTTATTGAAATTCTGTGGGAAATTTATACGCGATTTTGTAGTTTAAATTTGCATATTTATGTGTAAAAATGCGTAATTTATCAAAAATCGCGCGGTATTGGTTTTTACCAAATTTTAGCCAACAAGCATTTTGAAATTTATTCAACCGCATAATTTAACGCGGTTTTTGTAGAAAATTGCACTTAGTCGCGCCAGGGCAAAAACGCTCATAACACAACTCATTTTACAAACCTAGTGCCCATTGCTTTGTAAATTTGCGCCTCGTTTTTTAGCGTCTCATACTTTGCATTAAGTGCGGAAATTTGGGCGCTTATGAGATCTTTTTGCGCGGTTAGATACTCTTTTAATTCCGTTTTTCCATACTTATACTGCACGACAGAAATTTCAAAAAGCTTTGATAATTTTGCCAAATTTGCCTTAGAAATTTGCTCATTTTCAAGCGAATTTTGATAAAGAGCGTAGCTTTTATGAACTTCATTTTTCGCTACATTTAGCGCATTTTGATACAAATTTAACGCGTTTAAAAAATCAATATCAGCACTTTGCGCGCGCATTTTAACACGTGCAAAATCCAAAAAAGGCAATTTTATGCTAACGCTTTGGCTAAATAAATTTAACCCATAACTTTGGCTAAATTTCGCATCTATGTCACTAAGCCCGACCCCTAGGCTAATGCTTGGGAAAAAATCGGCAAATGCAACCTTATAATCAAAAAATTTCGCGTTTAAATTTGCGATCATAGCTTTAATATCGGCGCGATTGCCAAGGGCGTAAAATGGCACATTTAAATCAGGATGTGTATGGGAAATTTCATCTAAATTTTTACCAAATTTCAGATTAAAATCGGGCGCAATGCCTAGTAAATTTCGCAAAAGTTCATCATTTGTGGCGATTTGAGATTGCAAATTTACAAGGCTTTTTTGCGTTTCTAGCACGTTTTGTTCTATGCGTAAAACGTCGGCGTATTCGCTTTTGCCAAAAGCAAATTTTGTTCGCACGATGCGTTCTAAATCACGCGTGATTGCCAAATTTTGCTCGTAAAATTTATTCGCATTTTGTAGATAAATCGCATTAAAATAGGCAGAAACAAGCGAATTTATCAGAGTAATTTTGACGTTCTCTAAATCAAATTCGCTATATTTTACACTCCAAGAAGCACTTTGATTATTCGCGCGAATTTTGCCAAAGAGGTCTAATTCATAGCTAAGAGTAAGCCCGTTTTGATATTTTTTTGCAAATTCGTCGCTCTTTGAAATGTCGCGCGATGCGTTAAATGAGCTATTCGCGCTAAGTGTAGGCGCAAAATCTGCCTCGATTAACCCTGCGTTTATCATAGATTTTTTTAAATTTAATCCAGCCTTTTTTAAATCGGCGTTATTTTTAAGTGCCAAATTTATCAAAGCGTCTAAATTTGGATCATTAAATCGCTGATACCAAAATGCGTCTGATGTTAAATTTTCATCTTTTATCTGCAAAATTTTATAATTTTTTATCTCATTTGATGATTTTACACCACAACCACCAAGCCACAAAATGGCGCAAATCATAATTAAATTTCTCATTTTTACTCCTGTAAAAGCGCGTCAATTGGGTTTAATTTACTAGCTCGCAAAGCAGGAATATAGCCAAAAATAATCCCGATCACAGATGAAGCCACAAGCGATAAAACAACCGGCGCAACGCTAAACCTCATCACAAAATCCAAATTTAGCCAATTGAAAATCTCACCCGCAAAAAACGCCAAAATCACGCCGATAATCCCGCTTAAAACACACAACAACACAGCCTCAATCAAAAATTGTTGCATAATATCGCTCTTTCGTGCGCCGATTGCCATCCTGATGCCGATCTCTTTTGTGCGCTCGGTTACGCTTACTAGCATGATATTCATGACGCCAATTCCGCCGACAATTAGCGAAATAGCTGCGATTGAAGCGATTAAAAGTTGCATTGTTTGCGTTGTGGATTCTATTGTTTGCTTTATCGTATCTGAATTAAATGTGAAAAAATCGCTCTTGCCGTGTTTTTGCGAAAGTGCTGATTTTACGCGCTCTTCTGCTACTTGAGTATCTATATCGTCTTTTACTTTTACGGTTATTGAGTGAATGTAGCGATCGCCTGTGATATTGTTTATAACACTTGTATAAGGGGCATAAATTCGCACATTTTCGCTAATACCAAAGGCATCATTTGGTGCGGCTACGCCGATTATGCTAAGCGGTCTGCGATTGAAAAATATCGTTTTGCCGATTGGATTTTCATCTGCGAAAAGCTCGTTTTTTGCATTTTGGTCGATAATGACAACTGCGCGTGAATTTTCTATATCATCTGCGCTAAATGTGCGCCCGCTTTGTAAAGTTATGCCATTTACCGCAAGGCTATCTTTGCCACCGCCTCGAAGTGAGCCATTTATGTTTTTGTTGGCATAGGTTATGACGCCACTTGTGTTTGTGTTTGGCGTGGAATAATCTAAGAAATTTTGTTTTGCAAGATAGCTTGCATCATCGCGGGTTAGCGTTTTTATGCGTCCTGAACGCATATCGCCAAAACCGCTCCCGGGGAAAATTTCTATCGTATTTGTGCCTATACGTTTAATTGATGACATGATCTGCTCTTGCGAACCTTTGCCAAGTGCGATCACACAAATCACCGACATAACGCCGATAATTATGCCAAGCATCGTCAAAATCGAACGCAGTTTATGCGCAAAAATCGAAGAGATTGACATTTTAAAACTCTCTTTAAAGCGGTCAAAATTTGCACTAAATTCTCTCTTTTGGGGCAAATTTTGCTCTTTTAACTCAAATTTTAATTCACTTTTTTTGGTATCGCTTAAAATTTTGCCATCTTTTATCTCAATTACGCGATTTGCCCATTCGGCAATGCTTGAATCGTGTGTGACCAAAATTATCGTGTGCCCTTTTTCGTGCAAATTTTTGATAATTTCCATCACCTTTATGCCACTTTTGCTATCTAGCGCGCCTGTTGGTTCATCGGCCAATATTATCTCGCCACCATTAATTAGCGCACGAGCGATACTCACCCTTTGTTGTTGTCCGCCACTTAGTTTGTTTGGTAAATTTTGTGTCTTATCGCCTAGACCAAGATCAGATAAAATTTCGTTTGCTTTCGCCTCGCGCACCGATTTTTCCACACCCGCGTAAACCGCGCTCAAAGCTACATTTTGCATAGAATTTAGCGTTGAGATTAGGTTATAACGTTGAAAAACAAAACCAAATTTCTTGCTTCTTAACATAGCTAATTCATCTAAATCAAACCGCGAAATTTCACGCCCATCAATAAAATAGCTACCGCTACTTGGCGTATCAAGCGCACCTAAAATATTCATCAAAGTCGATTTTCCAGAGCCTGATTGACCCATAATAGCGACAAATTCGCCCTTTTGGATTGTTAAATTTATATTTTTCAGGGCGCAGATTTCATTCTCGCCAAATTGAAAAGTTTTGTTTACGTTTTCTAATTTTATCATTTCAAAAATCTTTAAAATCTAATAACTTGCGGTTTCATATTTTGATCTAAATTTTGTATCAAAAATTCTTCTGGCAAAATAATATCTTCTCCTTCTTGCAAACCATCTAAAATTTCAATATTCATATTATCGCTAATGCCTACTTTTACAGCTCTTTTTTCAAATTTAGCCCCAAAACCATCCAATGCAACAGAGACAAATTTATCACCATTTTCGTCAATAACAGCATTTAAAGGGACAATCAAAACATTTTCGCTTTGCTCTATTATTATGCGATTTTCAGTGGTCATGCCGATTTTTAAAAAATTATCTTTATTTTCAGCAAGTGCTTTTGCATAATAATAAACTGCCGAATTTGACGAGCTAGAAGAATTAGAATTTGAGCTTTGAGAGTTGCCATATTTGCCGTCACTTAGTGTGGTAAGCCCTGGATCGATCGTGGTAATCGGCGCGTAAAATTTGCGCTGTGGATTTGATAAAATCGAATATTCGACCATTTGAGATGGCTTGATTTTTGTGATGTCGCCCTCTGTGATTTCCATAACGATTTCAAGCTCATTTAAATTCGCAATTTGCGCTATTGTTGGTGTAGTTTGATTTGCATTTAGCGTTTGCCCCTCTTTTACCGGCACAGAGACGATAGTGCCAGAAAGTGGCGCAGTGATTTGCGTATAGCTTAGATCTTTTTTTGCTGTGTCTAGCTTTATCATCGTTTGATTTATCTTGGCTTTGATTTGTTCTAGGGTGGCAAATTTTAAGTAGTAGGTATTTTGCGCATTTTCGTAGCTCTCACGCGATGTTGCGTCTGCTTTAAATAGCTTTTGTTCGCGCAAAAATTGCGTTTTTGCGACATTTGCTGCAATTTGCGTGGCATTTAAATCAGCCTCATCGATTAAAAGTTGCGCTTGGAGATTTTTTACTTCGTTTTCTTGTGTTACAGAATCAATTTGCGCAATTAGGTCGCCTTTTTGGACGCTATCGCCGATTTTTACATATAATTTTTTGATTTGACCGCTTACTTGCGCCCCAATATCGGTTAAATTTCTTGCTTGAACTTCGCCATTTGCTACTACGTAATTTTGTAAATTTCCACGCCAAACCTTAACAAGCTCAGGTGCTTTTATATCGTTTTTAAGCCCACTAAAATAGCCCCAAATTCCACCGGCAACCACCAAAATAGCAATGCTAATTTTTACACTTTTATTCATAAATTTATCTCTTTTCTAATATTTAAATTGGGCGGAATGATAGAAAAAAAATGTTAATGCTTTGTAAAATTAATTGTTTAACTTTGGCGCATAAAATTGCGATTTTTAAACACAAAAGGAGAAATTTATGAAAAAAGTTGCGATTTTTCTTGGAGTTTGTAGCGTTGTTTTAGCTGGTAATAAAGATATAAATTCAAGCGAAAACGAATACGAAATTCCCGTAAAACAAAATATGCAAATCATCACAAACACACCGCAAAATCGACTAAGTCCAAATATCTCAGACGATGGCTCTACAATAACAGAATATGTCCGCAAAAGCGACACAAATGCCGATCAAAATCAAGAATTTCCCGTGCCCGAACAAATGGATATAACGCGTGAGCAAGACACAGAAATTTCTACTAAAGAGCTAATAGATTTAATGCCAACACGCTAAATAAAGAGGACTTTTTAAAAGAAATTTATTTAAATTTCGCTAAAATCGGGGCTTTTATATTTAAATTTTTAAGGCAATAAAAAATGGATAAAATCGCCATCGTAATTCTCGCAGCTGGCTTTGGAACGCGTATGAAATCACAAAAATCAAAAGTATGCTTTAAAATTTGTGGTGGAGAGCTTATCACTCACATTTTGCGCAAATCTTATGAGATTACTTCTGATGTAAGCGTGGTGCTAAATTACAATTTCGAAGAAGTAAAATCGGTCGTTTTACGCGACTTCCCACAGACAAAAATTCACAAACAAGACCACGATAACTTCCCGGGCACTGGCGGGAGTTTGCGCGGAATGAAATTTGATGCGCAAAAAATCGTCGTTTTGTGCGGCGATATGCCTTTGATAAAGGTTGATGAGATCAAAAAATTGTGCGAAAGCGACGCAGATGTAACGCTAAGCATGTTTGAGGCAAAAAATCCATTCGGCTACGGACGCGTCATAATCAAAAATGACGAAGTGCAAAAGATCGTCGAAGAAAAAGACGCAAACGAAAACGAAAAAAGAGTAAATTTGGCAAACGCTGGATGCTATGCGTTTAAGCGCGAAATTTTAGATGAAATTTTGCCACGCCTATCAAATCAAAACGCACAAAATGAATACTATTTAACAGACGTAATAAAAATCGCCAAAGATGAGAGAAAAATCGTCCGCGCGGTTATGGTTGATGAGCAAAATTTTATGGGAATAAATGACAAATTTGCTCTAAGTGTGGCTGAAAATTTAATGCAAGATGAGATAAAACAAAATTTGATGAAACAAGGCGTAATTATGAGGCTTCCGCAGACAATCTACATCGATTATCGCGCCAAATTTGAGGGCGAATGCGAGCTAGAAAATGGCGTTAGCATAATCGGGGATTGCACTATTAAAAACAGCATTATAAAAGCAAATTCAGTTATAGAAGATAGCCTAATAGAAAACTCAGACATAGGTCCATGCGCTCACGTGCGCCCAGGATGCGAAATATCAAGCACACATATAGGAAATTTCGTCGAGCTAAAAAAAGCAAAAGTAAATGGCATAAAAGCAGGACATTTAAGCTATCTTGGTGATTGCGAAATTGATGAGGGGACAAATGTCGGTTGCGGGACGATAACATGCAACTACGATGGCAAAAACAAATATAAAACAATAATCGGCAAAAACGTATTCATAGGCTCAGACACACAGCTAATCGCGCCGGTAAAAATCGAAGATAACGTATTAATCGCAGCTGGTTCAACTATAACAAACGACGTGCAAAGTGGCGCTTTGGCGATTTCGCGCACAAAGCAGGTTAATAAAGATAGATTTTTCAATAAATTTTTTAAGGATAAATTATGTTAAAAAATAAAAAAGTTTTACTAGCAGTTTGTGGGAGTATTAGTTTTTATAAAGCGTTTGAAATTTTGTCTTTTCTTAAAAAAGAGGGTGTGGATTTATATGTGATGTTAAGCGATGGTGCCACCAAATTTGTCGATTATAAAGCATTTGAAGCACTTTGTGATCATCGTGTTTTATGCACAGCTACCGAAAACTGGCAAGAGGGATTAAATCACATAGATTATGCTAAAATGGATCTTGTAGTAGTAGCACCAGCTAGTGTAAATACAATAAACAAATTTGCAGCAGGTTTTTGCGATAATGTTTTTATCGAGACCTTAATTACCACGCGTGCGCCGATTATTATGGCACCAGCCGCAAATGATAATATGCTAGAAAATCCGATCACACAAGCATCAATTAAAAAGTTAAAAGAAAACGGCGTGATTTTTATAGATCCAGTCGAAAAAGCTTTAGCTTGCAAATCTGTCGGCAAAGGCGGATTAGCCGATATTACACAAATCGTTTATGTCATCAAACGTGAGCTTTATAAAGAAGATGAATACAAAGATTTAAACGTCTATATTACTTGCGGACCAACATACGAAAAGATTGACGATGTGCGAATTATGTCAAATTTATCCAGTGGAAAGATGGGAAAAGCCCTAGCCGACGCCTACTATTTTTTGGGTGCAAACGTATTTTTAATAAGCAGTATTGATTTTGAAGTGCCGTATAAATTTATCAAATTTGAGAGCACAATCGGGCTTTTAAGCGCAATTGAGAGCCAAAAAATGCCATATGGATCAATTTTATTGATGGCAGCAGCCGTTAGCGACTATACAACAAACCGCGTCAAAGGCAAACTCAGAAAAGAAGATATTGGCGATATTTTAAATTTAAGACTAAAACAAAATATGGATGTTTTAAGCAATATTAAAGCGATAGGCATAAAAAAAATCGGCTTTAAATTAGAAACAGATAGAGAGCTAGCGGTTGAAAATTCAAAACGCACAATGATAGTCAAACGCCTTGATGCTGTATGTTTAAATATCCTTGATGATTTGGTGAAATTTGGCTCAGACAAAACGCAAATTTCTTTTATCTCAAAAGCTGGTGTTAAAGAAATAGCTTATGATACAAAGCTAAATGTGGCTTTTAAAATCGCAAATTTAGTGAAAAATCTCAAATGAATACTCTAAAACATGTAGCCATAATAATGGACGGAAATCGTCGCTGGGCAAAAAATCACGCATTAAGCGCGCATTTAGGACATCAAAAAGGCAGTGAAAATATAGACAAAGTTATTAGATTTTGCGCGTATAATGGCGTAAAAACACTCACTCTTTACTCATTTAGCACGGAAAATTGGAAGCGAGATAAAAAAGAGGTTGATTTTTTAATCTCTCTTTTTAAGAAATTTATCGACGATTTTAAAGATAGCTTTGTTAAAAACGGGGTCAAATTTGACACAATTGGCGATTTGGATAGCTTTGATGATGAGCTTAGATTTAAAATTTACGATTGCAAAAAAGCGACAGAAAATGGCAAATTTACGCTTATTTTAGCTGTAAATTATGGCTCACGAGACGAAATTACGCGCGCTTGCCAAAAAGTAGTCCGCGCTGGGCTAGAAATTTCGCAAGAAAATATCGCCAACGCCCTAGATAGCGCGCCTTATGGAGATATAGATTTATTAATTCGCACAGGTGGCGAAAGACGTTTGAGCAACTTTTTACTCTGGCAATCAAGCTACGCTGAGCTGATGTTTAGCGATACATTATGGCCTGATTTTGACGATATAGAGTTGGCGCAACTTTTTGAATGCTACAAAAAAATCGAGAGGAAATTTGGCAGATGATTATTTGGGCTATATTTTTTGTAATTTTAGGCATATGTATCGGCTCATTTAGTAACGTTTTAATATATCGCCTACCACTTAATGAGAGTATAAATTTCCCCGCTTCACACTGCACCAATTGCAAATCACCGCTAAAATGGTATCACAATATACCGCTATTTTCGTGGCTATTTTTGGGTGGCAAATGCGCCTTTTGCAAAGATAAAATTTCTATTCGCTATCCGCTTATTGAGACGCTTGGCGGGGCGTTGATGTTTTGTGCGTTTTATTATGAAACAGCTGGGGTAAATTTTACAAATTTGGGCGAAAATTTGGGCTTTTTGGCACTCTTTCGCGCGCTAATTTTAGGCATTTTGTTTATCGTTTTACTCGCACTTAGCGCGATTGATTTTAAATATACAGCAGTGCCTGATAGTCTTTTGATAACTTCGCTTTTTTTGTCTGTGTTTTATGTATATTGCGATCAAATTTCATCTTGGAGCTTTGTTCCGCTTAGAGATGGCGCGATTTTTGCATTTGTATTTTGGTTTTTACGCTTTGTTGTGAGCAAAATTTTAGGGCGTGAGGCGATGGGAAGTGCCGATATTTTTATCGCGGCTGTTATGGGTGCAATTCTAGGATGGAAACTAGGCGCGATAGCCGTATATTTGAGTGCGATTTTTACAATTCCAGCATATATTATTGTGCGAAAAAAAGATTATGAGCTACCTTTTGTGCCATTTTTAGCACTTGGCACACTCATCGCATACATTTTTAGATTACAAATTTTAGAACTTTTGACAAAATATTATGGATAGAGTTTCTCGCTACTTTTTTACAAGCTTTATCGCTTCATTTGCAAATCTTTTTGCGACCCTTTTTGTCATAATGTCGGTCGTATTTTTTATTCAAATCGCGCGAATTACGAGTTTTATTGAGATTAGCGGTGGCGAGTTAATCAAACTTTATCTATTTATGTTGCCTAGAATTTTGATTTTTACGATACCGATAGCTTTTTTTACGGCTCTTGCGACATCGTTTTATGCGCTTTCAAAAGAAAATGAGAGCATTGTCATATTTACGCTTGGTTATAATCCAGCCAAAATTGGGCGATTTTTCCTATTTTTTGCCGGAATTTTAAGCGCAAGCTTGCTTTTTATATCCCTTGTAATGATGCCGATTACCGAAAATTTAAAAGATAATTTCATCGATTACAAAAAAACAAAAGCACAACTTAATATAAAATCAAACAAATTCGGGCAGAAATTTTTCGACTGGCTCATATATATTGACGCCGCAACGCAAAATGGCGATAATACAATCTATCAAAACATCATCATGTATCAGCCTCAAACTAAGCAAAATGATGAGCGAATTATTAGTGCTAAAAGTGCCGAATTTAAGAGTTCAAATTCATACTTCGAGCTAGAATTAAAAGATGGCAAAAGCTACACGCCGCCCACCAGCAAGGCAGATGCGTGGCATGTTACAAATTTTAAAAGCATGCTTATCCGCACAAAATCACGCTCGGATATTCGCGAAAATGGCGGGGTTATAAAGTATTGGCAACAAGCGCGCACAGATAAAAAACGCCGCAAAGATCTCACAATTTACGCGCTCATTTCACTATTTCCACTGTGCGGGACCCTCTTTGCGCTCTCATTTGGGATTGTGACCTATCGATACGAAAAAGGGATTTTGTATTTTGGCATTTTTGGTGTGCTGTTTGCCTACTTTGCGTCGATTATGATACTAGCGCCACATCCGCAAATAGCTATTGGTGCGGTGTTTGTGAGTTTTTTTGTCGCGTCGATAATCTATTTTAAATTTAAAATTTTAAGAAAATATTAGTGAAAATTCGTCTAACCTACGCGTATAATGGCGCAAATTTTAGTGGTTCTCAAACACAACCAAATGGCAAAAGCGTCGAAGATGCGCTCAATTTAGCCCTTGCTCGTCATGGCATTTTTGAGCGTGTGATTTCTAGCGGTCGCACAGACCGGGGCGTGCATGCGTTAGGGCAGATAAGCACCACTCATTGCGGCGATTTTTGGGATCTACAAAATCTAAAAAAACGGCTAAATTTCCACCTACGCCCATATATTTTCATCAAAAAAATAGAATGTGTAAGCGAGGATTTTCAACCGCGATTTGACGCAAAATCACGCGTTTATGCCTATGTTTTAAATCACGCAAATTTTAGCCCTTTTATGGCAGATTTTTGCCATTTTTATGAGTACGTTGATGTAAATATGATAAATGAAATTTTGCGCGTGTTTGTCGGAAAGCACGATTTTACCGGATTTATGAAAAGCGGTAGCGATGAAAAATCTCCTGTGCGCGAGATTTTTCACGCCTATGCTTTTTCGCACAAAGATTATACAATTATTAAATTTTGTGCGAATGGTTTTTTGCGCTCTCAAGTAAGATTAATGGTCGCAAACGCGCTTTTTGCGCTACGCAAAATAGAGAAAATGGATTTAAAATTTGATAGCGATTTAAGTAAATTTGACAAAAATTTAGACACAGGATTCAATATGGATTTAGCACAAATTTGTAGAGAAATTTTACGAATTGATGCGCCACTTACTAGGATTCCCGCACCACCAAACGGGCTTTATTTACAACGCGTTTTTTACTAATTTTGTGCCAAATATCTAAAGGAAAAAAGTGAAAAATAAACAATTTCAAGCTATTTTTGCGCTAAATTTGACGATTATTTTTAGCGGTTGTTTTGGCTATAACCAGCCACAAATTCCAAAAGAGTTGCAAAATTGCAATAATGATGTTACGCCTATTTGTGTATATGAGTTTGACTATACAAAAGCTGATTTGACGCACGAAACAGCGATCAAAATAGACCGATTTTGCCAAAATTTACCGCGAGAAAAATTGCTAGAGATGGTGAAAAAATATCGATTTTTAGGCTTTAATTGCAACAAAGCAAGATATGAAGTTTGGGCTAATTAAATTTCCAATCTGCAAA
>CAUUFG010000047.1:0-11999 GCA_963544335.1 uncultured Campylobacter sp. | reverse complement strand
AAAAACAGTAAAAATCTAGCCTTTAATCTCAATTATCTTCATGCACGGCGCGGTTTTGCTAAATGTTATCAAATCCTCACTTGTTTGCACATGCCATGGCAGCCTTTTAATCGACGTCTCAAAAATCGCCCTGCACGCCAAAGCATCGCTAAGTGCGCGGTGGTGCTGATTTTTAATACCGAGCTGATCTTTTAAGCTTTGCAAACCATATTTTTGCGCAGCGATCGTGCGACGCGCAAGCTCTATCGTGCAAATTCGGCGATTTAAAAGCATACCAAAGCCAAATTTTTCGAGCGTCGCACTGATAAAATCATAATCAAATCGCACATTGTGAGCCACAAAAACCGCATTTCCCAAAAAGAGCCGAAATTTCTCCATCACATTTGCAAGACTTGGCGCGCTAGCGACATCTGCAACACTAATGCCTGTTAGCTCAGTAATTTCAGCCGGGATTTCATTCGCTTTTGCAAACGAACAAAATCGCCCTATTTCCTTGAAATTTTGCACTTTTACTGCACCTATTTCGATGATTTGACCGCTATGAATCCCACCGCTTGTCTCTATATCAACAATGCAAAAAATTTCGTCGCAAATATCGGTTTCGCGCGTTTTTAGCGTGATTTTGCCATTATCAAGCTTCATCAAATTTAGCCCCAAAAAACGCCACATATCAAAATCTCGCGGGTTAAAAAGCGATGTAATTTCGCTAATATCACCAGCAAGTTGCAAAAAATCGTGATGATTTAAGCTAGTTTTTGCCAAAAGCGCAATCAAATTTTCTAATTTTGGACTCATTTTGCTAACTAAATTTTTAATGAATTTATTGCTGTTTCATAACTGTTTGATGAAAAAATATAGCTTCCAGCGACCACGATATCAGCTCCAGCTTCGCTAATATCGGCGATATTTAGCCCATTTACTCCACCATCAATCTCTATCATGCACTTTGCATTTTTTGCGTAAATTAGCTCTTTTAATTGCCTGATTTTTTCGAGAACTATACTCATAAATTTTTGCCCGCCAAAACCAGGATTTACACTCATTAAAAGCACCATATCAAGCTCTGTAATTAGGTGTTCTAGCGACGAAATCGGCGTATGCGGATTAAGCACAATCGCAGGGTGAATTCCATGAGCGCGAATGTGATCTATTAGGCGAAAAGGATGCGGGTCGTTTTCAATATGAAAGCTAAGAAATTTAGGTTTAAATTTAATAAAAAGATCGACAAAAAACGGAATATTATCCACCATTAGATGTATATCTAGCGGAGCTGTGCTTGTTTTTGCCACAGCATCTACGATTAGTGGCCCAATCGTCAAATTTGGCACAAAATGTCCATCCATCACATCAATATGTATTAGATCTGCTCCAGCGACGCAAACAGCGGAAATTTCGTCATTTAAACGCCCAAAATCAGCCGATAAAATGCTCGGTGCTACATACATAAAATTACCCTTCTTTACAAAAAATGGCAGTATTTTACTACGCAAAGCTATAAAATTTAATAAAAGCGCGGTTTTTAAGAGAAATTTGAATTTTTTTAGATATAATCCGACTTTTTATTTTTAAATTCTCACAAAGGAAATCAGATGTCAAGAGTATGCACAATAACAGGAAAACGCCCATTAGTAGGACACAGCGTGAGCCACGCAAACAACAAAACTAAAAAACGCTTTATGGTAAATTTACGCACAATCCGCGTTGTTTTAGAAAATGGCGAAAAAGTAAAAATCAAAGTTGCCGCTTCAACCCTAAGAACGATGAAAAAAGCTTCAAAATAACTCTAAAATTATGCCTTTCTTCCGTAAAATAGCCGAGTTTTTGGGCTGGTCGGCTTCCGGAAAGCCCGATATCAAATTTGACTCTAAATTTTACGAAGAACTTAAAATTTTCCGACTCCCTTTTATCTTAATCGTATTATTGATGATGATTGGGACGATCGGCTATATCACATTTAGTGATTTTTCTTTTATTGATGCTTTTTATCAAGCTGGCATGACATTTACCACCGTCGGTTTTACCGAAGTTGGTAAAATCACACCAGCTGGTAGAATTTTTACAATCGTTTTTATCATTTTTGGCTTTTTGGCTTTCACGTTTTCGCTCGGTCTTGTTGTTGAAGCGTTAAAAAACGGACACTTATTTAGCTTGCTTAGGGAGCGTTCTATGATCTATGAAATCGCAAGGTTAAAACACCATTTTATAATCTGTTATCACAATCTTTACACAATCGAACTTGCAAAACAATTCCGCGAAAATCACGTCCCATTTGTTGTTATCGATCCGCGAGATGATTTAGCGCAAATCGCAAAAGAGCAAAAATACCCATATTTTATTATCGGCGAACCGCACACTGAGATAAATTTGTTAAAAGCACACATTTCAAGCGCAAAAGGCGTCATCACTCTTAGCACAAATGCAGCTGATAATATAGCTATCGTAGCTACCGTGCGCCTTTATGAGCACGATATTGCGCGCAAAAAGCCATATTTTATAATCACCTCAAGCGAAAACGAGGCCGACACGCAAAAGCTAAAAAAACTAGGCTCAGATTCTGTTATTTCGCCTTCAAAAATCGCCGCACAACGTCTTAGCGCAATCAGCGTACGCCCCGATATGGAGAATATTTTAGATAAATTTCTATATCAAAAAGACTCGCTTATCGATATAGAGGAGGTCAAAATTCCTGATTTTTCTTGGACTAGATTTAAACGCATTGGCGAATTACATTTAGATGAAATTTCAAACTCTAAAATCATCGGAATTCGCGACGAAAACAATAAATTTATCCCAATGCCTGGGGCTGATATTATAATCGGAAGCGGCGCAAGATTACTGCTTGTTGGCACAGCAGATGGCATCCGCACAACAAAACGCCTCATCTATAAAAAATACAAACCTCAGGAGGTAAAATATGTTTAATATAATCCCGCTCAAAAATGGCTTAGAAAATGTTGGTGGATTTTACTTTGACGGCGTAAATTCGGGCTTTAAAAAACAAGGTAACGATCTAGGATTTATCAGGTGCGACGCCCCGTATGATGTGAGTGCTGTTTTTACGACAAACCGCTTTGCAGCCGCGCCGATTAGGCACTTTTTGCGATACGGCGAAAATTTTAAAACAAATTTTATTTTATTAAATTCAAAAAACGCAAACTCAATGACAGGCGCAAACGGAATCGCCGATATAGATGAAATTTTTACGCAAATTTCTAGCAAAATCAGCCATACAAATCAAATTTCAGACTCAAATTTCAAGCTCATAAATCCAATAATGAGCTCAACCGGCGTCATAGGCTACCGCCTTAAAAAGGATAAAATTTTAGCTGGATTTGAGAAATTTAATCTAAATTCTCGCAATAGCAACGGCGTCGCAACGGCTATTATGACGACGGATACATTTAAAAAAGAGCTCGCTTTTCGTGTTGAGTGCGATGATGAGGCAAGCTTTACAATCGCCGCTATTTGCAAGGGTGCAGGCATGATAAATCCAGCATTAGCGACGATGCTTTGTTACATTTTAACCGATGCGAATATCCCAAAATCAGACATGGATGAACTACTAAAAAGCGCGATAAAATTTAGTTTTAATGCAGTTAGCGTCGATGGCGACACATCAACAAATGATAGCGTTATGATGCTTACCTCGCGCCTTGGCGGATACGAAAAAACGGCATTTAGCTTCGCTTTAAACCGCATTTGCAAGGAGCTTGCGCTGATGCTCGTGCGCGATGGCGAAGGCGCAAATAAGTTTGTCGCCTTTGAAGTAAAGGGCGCAAAAGATGACGCGCAAGCGCAAAAAGTCGCAAAAGCGTTATCAAATTCGCCACTTGTTAAAACAGCAATCTACGGCGAAGATCCAAATTGGGGGCGCATAGCATCGACAATCGGCGCAAGTGGCGTTGAATGTTGTGAAGAAAATTTAGTTATTTACTATGATGATGTGCTCGTATATGATGCGCAAAATACAGAGCTAACTCCACAAAGAGAAGCCGCTGCGCATGCTGTGATGGCGCAAGATAGCTATAAAATTTCGTGTGATTTAGGCGTTGGAAGTGGCGAATTTTGCGCTTACGGGTGCGATTTGAGCTATGATTATGTAAAAATCAACGCCGATTATCGCTCGTAAATTTAGTTTAAATTTTAAAATTTTAAACAAAATAAAAGCTCAAATTATTTGAGCTTTAAAATTTTAAATTAGACGAAAATATCTTTTTTCTTAACGCTTAAATTTACATTTTAAAACCTATCGCCTTAGCCAAAAGTCCGCGATTTTAACTTAAACTAGCTCCATTAAATTTAAGTTTGTCAATTTAAAAAGCTCTGGATATAACTTTTATAATCTAAATTCCCATTCTTTAAAATAAAGCAAGAATTTCTCTTTTTAAATATAGTTAGTCTATATTTAGTGTATTTCCAAAAATTCTCAATGCCGTTTATGCGTCTTGACTCGTAATCACATCTAAGCCCAAAACAAAACCTCGCCATCTCGTTTTAACATAAAAAATACCGCTAAAATTTGAGATTTGCTTTATCTAAATATTCCCAAAATACCTAAAATTTCACTAATTTTAGCTTCTGAATTTTTTTGAAAATCTAAATTTTAGACAAGTGGATTACCATATTAACTTCACTTCTTAGCCATTCTCGCCATTTTTAAAAAAGATGAAGCGACGGCGAACAAGATAGAACAAAATGGGCTTTTTTATTTATTGCACACTATTAGTTAGCTTAAAATAAGGGTTTTTCGTCAAATTTGAGCTATTTTTTACGCAAAAAAATTAAGAATTTCGCTAAATTTCTTTTCAGAAATTTAGCATCTGCGACATCGTAAGTTAAAAACAACCATTTAAAGTTTAAGATTTATTAAACATTAAATAAGCTTTTATTATTTTTTAAAACAGCCAAAACATCGCAAATTTTATTTTTTAGCAATCAAATTTCTAATTTTGTAGATAAATATGCAAAAATATCAAATGCCTTACAAAATTTTGAAAATAATTAAGCTATTTTTGCGATTTTTCATAAAAATTTTCGCTGTTATAACTTTATAAAATTTACCAATCGTTTACAGTAACTATCAAATCAATAAAATTTTCGAATTGTTTGATTAAAATTTTGTATTTTAAATTCGGCACCAAAAAGACGCCGAATCGCAAATTAAAGTTAGAATTTAAAATTCACACCAGCGTATGCGCCGTATTTGGTTTGTTTAAGTTTAATACCATCTTCTACTTTATAACCAAAAGTTTTATCTGCTTTTAAACCGCCTTCAAATTCTAAATTATCACTAATAGATACGATTGCACCAGCTTTTGCGCCGATCAGCCAGCCTTTAAAATTATCTTTTCCATCATCTGCTTTTACATTCAAAACAGAAACTCCACTATATCCGCCAAGCGCAAATTTAACACTATCATTTATCGCAGGTGTCCAATCCGCGCCAACTAAAAACTCATTGTTGCTCCATTTGCCTGTTTCGCTGCTTCCATCATCATCAACAAATATCTTTTTTGCTTCAAAAACATGATTATATTGAACATAAGCGCGAGCCTCATCCCAAGCATATCCGCCTTTTATACCGACACTTGGCACGCTATCTTTTACCGATTCTTCACCACCGCTTATTTTGGATTTAAATACATAGCCGCCTTCTACACCTATAAATGCACCTTCAGCTAGTGCAAAACTTGAAATAGCGCATGCTAAAACACCGATTTTGATGAAATTTTTCACTGTTTCTCCTTAAAATTAAAATAAAAAGCTTCGCATTATAACTGCGAACACTTAGAATTTCTTGAAAAAATAAATTTAAAAAAATGGGTTTTTGATAAAAATTTACACCAAAATTTTTAAATTTAAGCAGATAAAAAGAGGTAAATTTATTTAAAAAAAAGAGACGAAAACTATTTAAATTTTCATCTCTTCAAAACGCATCTATTCAGCTTTCTTTACCCTAAATTTAGGCATTTCAAGCACATAATCACTCTCTTTTTCATTGCGTAAAGAGCTGATTTTTGCAGCAGGTAACACACACTCCCCGCTTAAAACTACGCGGTAGTTATTATAGATTTTATAAGACTCATCTTGCATTGTGTTTGGGTTGTAATTTGAGTAGAAATTTTGCAAATAATTTAACACATTTTCGTCGCGAATGTCCAAAAATTCGGTAATTTCGCTCTTTTTTGGCGTAAAATTCATCTTGCTTAATCGTGGATTAATCGCCTCAAAACAAGCACTAATACCCTCATCGACCACAAACGAAGAGTATTCACGGTTTTTATCATTTGCTAAAATCGAGATCTCAGACGTGATCACATCGCCCACTTTTAGCGCGTTTAAATCCGCCTTTTTGCCGTTTGTATAATAAAATTCGCGCTTAATCGTGACCGATTTATCAGGCGCAAAATCGCTTTTTGGCTCAAGAGTTTCGTAGCCATAACTTGAAATCGCGTAGTAAATTCTATCATTTGCCAAAATCTCCACATCACTATCAATAGGTAAAATTTGAGCTATCGCACCCGTAAAATCTAGGGTTTTGCCAGATGATTTTACACTAAATTTAAGATCATCTAATTGATTTTTATCGCTACTTAAAGCCCTAAAAATCATCGCTTTTTCGCGCGTAGAGTTGGCTAAATCAAGGCTTGTTAAAAGATTATCTTGGATATTTTTAAACCTATCGCCAACGCCGATTAAATTCGACACATATAGCAAAAACGCATCGTCAAAAATATCTTTGGCTGGTTTCATTGCGCCCAAAACAGCGTTCATTTCCTCTTTCATGCCACCTTTTTTAAGCAAATACGCCATCAAAATTTGGCTCAAAGCGTCTTTTTTATAGCCACCATCATCATAAAGCGCATTGATTTTCGCGTCAGAAATTTGCTCATTTTTACTAAGTACAAAAGCCGCATAAAGCTCATCTTGTGTGTTCTCAAAGTCATTACTATTTAAATAGCTAAAAATCAGATTTTTTTGCTCGCTTGAGAGAAATTTACGCGTTAAATCAAGCTCCAAAAGCACGTCCGCAGCGTAAATACTAGCCTGTTTTTGCGCATAAGAGCTATTTGACCAATAGCCAAAAGAGCCATCACTTTTTAGGCGTGATAGCAGTTTTGCGATGGCGCGATTTATAAATAATTCGCGTTCGTCTGCGCTTAAATTTGTATTTGAAATTTGCGAAATCGCTAAAAGTTGCGATGAAATTTGTTCGGTGCAACCATACGGATATTTGTAAAAATAATGCGAATATGCCCTAAAAATCGAGCTAAAATCGCCAGAAATCGCGAAAAGCCCATTTGTATAACCGCTTGGAAATTTCAGCGTCGCTCTATCTTTTGTAGAGCCTAGCCGCTCGGTATAGCTTAGCGGAAATGGCGAGTAGATGTTTAGTTTTTTCTCGCTTTTTAAAATTTCATTGCCAGAATTTACATTGATTGTAAAATACGCCTCTCCAACACTTTGCGCTTTAATATTTGCTATCAAATTTAAACTCGCCATCGGTTCTATTTCAAACTCGCCAGATTTTAAATTAAATTCTAAATTTGATGAATGATTTTCGCTTAATTTTATACTCTTTTTTTGGTTTGTTGTGTTGATTAAAGTAATTGGAAGCTCTATATTATCGCCATTGCGTAGATACATTAACTCACCACTTTTTATGGCAATTTCATCTGCCACTTTGATATATTTATTTATAGATGAGATGCGATCATCAATTAGCGAAATGGCAGTGATTCTCAAAAGCGAATTAAAATCGCTAGGCGTTTTGAAGTTAAACTCAGCCACACCATCGCTATTAGATTTTAAAATTTCAGTGAGTTTAAAGGTCTGCAAATTTGTTTTTTTTGACGGAGCTAGACTTGTTTTTAACGCTGCACGAAGCGCAATTGCCTTATCAGAGCCAAATTTCAGAGTATCAGAAGCGCTAAAATAGGTGCTTAAATTTCCGAAAATATCGTAACTTTTTAGATAATTTTTCATCGCCATGTCAAAATAAGAAAACGCGTCAATCTCTGGCTGTTTTACGATTTCTAATGCGCCTTCATCAGCCACAAATAGCGCGATTTCCGCGTTTGGCTCAGTTTTTAGTGTGATTTTAATATCTTGCGCGTTTTGCGCTTTTTTTGGCACATTTAGCTCTAATTTTGCCAAATTTAGGCTCTTATCTTTATTTACATAAATTTGCCCAAAAGTGCGAAGTGGCTCAGGATGCGCGTTTGATTTACGAAAGATAGTCGCGTTTATATAACCGCCATTAAAATCAGCAGGAATTTCAAATTCGCCTCTGCCATTATAATCATTAATCGGCACGATAATTTGAGAATAAATTTTATCTTTTGAGCCAAAATTTAAAACAGCTCTGCCACTTTTAATCGCTGAGTTTAGATTGATTTGCGCTGTTTCTCCAGGGCGAAAACTAGTTTTATTTAGCGTCAATTTTGCCTCATTTATCGCATTTAAATTACCAACATTAGCATAATCATCATAAAACGCAAAAAATTCACTACTCGCACTAGAACCACTTAGCAAATCGCTAGCCACTATCAAAAATGCGCCCTCACCTAGATCGTATTCAAATTCATTTACATTGACATCAAAGCTATCTATTAGTTCATAATCTTTCTCATAATTTGTGCTGTTTTCATAATAATAAAAATCATAAGAACGTTTGTAAATTTTGATATTTATAGGGCGTTTTAACCGCTCATTTTTAAAAGGATCTAGGCTTAAAAGCTCAAATTTGGCTCTATTGTTTTCGACCTTTTCTAGTTTTATGCCTGTGATAGTATCGTATGGATAGATCGTTACATTTTTGTATTCGTTTGATGTTTTGTTGCCTGATTTTACGGCGAAATTTAGATTTAAATTGAGCGCATTTGAGACCGCACCAAGCTGTTCGCGCGCTGGATTTATGATGGTTTGCACGCTACCATTTGCGTTTGTTTTGAAATTTCGCGCCTCATTATCCCACACCATTTCACTATAAATCATTTTATTTACAAACGAAAAATCTTTATAATCAGCAAAATGCAATTTTAGCTCGGAAAAATTTGAGTTTAGCGTAACATCTAAATTATCCGCAGGTGCACCAAAAAGGTAGTTTGAGAATAGTTTTACCTCTACATTTTGCCCAAATTTATAGTATTGTTTATCGGTTAAAATTTCGTTTTTTGTAGCATTTGGAACGAAATTTTCGACGCTAAAATCCTTTTGCCCGATAATTTTATTTTCAAAAAAAGTCGTCAAAGTGTATTTTCCACTGCTCTCGCCCATCGCCAAATTTAGTTTGATCGCGCCAAATTTATCGGTATTTTGTGAAAATTCTTTGTAAATTTTACCCTGCGAATCGCTGATTTTTATCTTTAAAGGTAGCTCGACAAGTGGTTTAAAATCGTCATTTTTCGCCACAATTACGCCCTCAATATTCTCATTTGGGCGGATTAAATCGCTAGTAAAATATATCAGCGCGCGAGCCTTTTCGCCATCTGAAAAACTCGCCTCATTTACGCTATTTTTCTCATTTAAAATCACAAAACTCTCTTCATTGTCATATTTTATATGCACGGATTTTGCCATTTTTTGTGGGTCGATTGTGGCGTGTAGATTGCCTAAATTATCGGTGTTTGTGCTTAAAATAAGCTCATTTTTATTTGAATAAACATCGACCTTTGCGCCACCTATCGCGCCAGCATCACTTAGTCGAAATGCAAATAAATTTAGATCAAATTTATTATAGGTAACAAGCGCGGATATGTCGCTAGAGTAAAAAATTTTTGAGACGCTTTTTAAATTTGCGCCATCTTTATAATGAATTGTGATTTTATAAACGCCATCTTTAAATCCAGCAAAATTAAACTCAAATTTGCTCTCTTTAAACCGATTTTTCACGCCATTTAAGCTAAATTTTTTCGTCGCCACAGGCAAAACTAAATCATTTATATTGGAATTAAAATTCAAAAAATATCTAAAATTTTGATCTCCGAGCTTTTCTATAACAGCGTCAATTTCGCCGACATTTACACTTTTTATCGCGATAGAAGCGTTTTTTGGCAGATACTCTTTTGTGCCTACAAACTCAACATATGGCGCAAAATCCGGTGCTTTTAGATTAAATTCACGCTTTTGGCGTAGATTTTCTTCATTATTTCCAAAGCCAGGCATCAGCGCGATTTTATAATCTTTATTCGCCACAAAATCTTCGCTATAAATATCCATGCCATAATAAAATCCGTCCGCATATAGCTTACTATCATAATAAGAGTTTTCAAAATTAGCCCATTTTACGCCAAAACTTTTGACGCCATCAATCACAATATGAGCCTTTGAGATCTCTAAATACTCTTTGCTAAGCACTCTAAAGCCGATTTTGCCGTTGTTAAATTTCATCGGAATTAGCATTAATTCCCCGTTAAAATCCGCGCTATTAATGCTAGGTTTATGCTCGATTTTTGTACCCAAAAGCTCGTATTGCGCGCTCTCATCAAGCTTTGCACCATAAATTGATGGCGCACCTTTTTCAATTTTTAAATACAAATTTGGTTTAGGTTTTTCCACGCGCAAAATAGCACGATTTTTATTTGTTTCAAGGGTAAATTTCTCAGCATTTTTTGCCATTTTAACCTTTTGAAATACTTCAAAACTAGGTTTTATATCGCCGATTAAATCGTTAAAAATAATCTCATAACTTCGCTCATCAATCGCCCTAAATTGTGTGATTGCAAATGGTTCATTTTCTATTATCATATCATCGCACTTTATTTTAACACCCTTTGCAAGGCCATTTTGCGGATAGAAATTAAACTCTTGCGCAGATACAAACTCAAAAGCACCACTTAATTTTGGCGTGCAATTTATCGGAGATTCGTGCGTAATCTGCCCTATTTTATCGCTAAAATCAGCATTTACATTAAAATGAATCCTGTTATTTTCGGGTTGAATTTCAAACTCACCAGCCAAAGCACAAATCGCACACAGCGATAAAATCGGCAAAATTTTCATATATTTCCTTTATAACAAATATCAAAAATGTTCGCGCAATTGTATTTAAAAAAACTTAAAATTTTACCACCTCATAAGAGCTTTCGCTAAAATTTGACATCTCATCTAAACACCCTATTTTGTAGCTTCCTGCTCGCATTTTTAGCTTTTTTACCGCGCCATTTTTTAGCTTTTCGTATCGATCTTCAATCTTCATATAAATTTCATCGCCAAAGACGCTAAAACATTGAAATTTCACAATAGTTTCATCATCATAAGCGATGATTTTTTCCTTATCAAAAGGAAAAGCAATGAGTGGACGAATGTTTTTAAATTTGCTAGCACATACGCTTTTAAGCATGGTTTGCGTATCTATCAGCCCATTTTTTAGCATAAAAAATAGCTCTTCTTGTGTGTAAAAATCACACTCCCTTTTTATCGGTTTTACATAAAAATCAACCGCCTTTTTTTTACATTGCAACTCATTTTTATTAAAATTTTCATCTAAATTTTTAGCGTTTTTATCTAGCTTTTCAGCCTCCCCCGCACCCAAAAACGCATCAACACAAACCTCGCGCATCACAACACCATCTTGCGATACAAACTCACCTAAATCATAGTTTTTTGCGATCTCATCAAACATCTCAAGCGCAACAATCGCGCTAGAGACGCTACCTGTAAGCCCGTCCGTTTTTGCGCCATTAAAGTTACCCATCCACACCACGATCGTAAAATTTTTACTAAACGCAACCGCGTAAAGATCGCGATTTCCTGCTGAAGTGCCCGTTTTTAACGCGATTTTAGGCTTGTTTGCGCTCTCCCACGCGCTACCTAAATAGGCACGATTTGCGTTTTCTAACATTTTTGTTGTGATAAATGCACTTTGCGGGGATAAAATTTGAACGAAATTTTGATTTGCGTTACCATAAAATTTAGGTGAAATTTGGTGAAATTTCTCAACCCAGCGTGGCGTAAAATTTAAATCTAAATTTTTATTTAAATCATCAATTTTTTGC
>CAUUFG010000046.1:0-12064 GCA_963544335.1 uncultured Campylobacter sp. | reverse complement strand
GATTTAATAGGGATTAATTCCCTAAGGTTTAATATTTTTTAAGAAGTTTTGAAGGAAGGTATTTTGCAAAATTTCTAAACAAAAAGCTCAAATTTCTAGCAAAATTCAAGCTAAATTAAAATTGCCAAATTTACACAAAGATGTGCAAATTTGGAATGCGACTATTTCACGTGAGCAAGTTTACGACGCAAATAGGCTATTTTGCTTTGAAGAGGTAGATGTTTAGGGCAATTATCCTCGCACCCAAGCAGTGTCATACACCCAAAAACGCCATTATCATCGCCGATTAACTCGTAAAAATCCTCATCTGTACGCTCATCGTGCGAGTCAGATTTAAATCTCGCTACCCTGTTAAGTCCAACCGCGCCGATAAAATCAGGTCGCATAATCGCCGTTCCGCAACTAGCGACGCAAATCCCGCACTCAATACAGCGATCTAGCTCAAATGTCTCTTGCGCTGAATCTGGATCGACTGGTTTTTCTAGGCGGGTAATATCGGTCTTTTCATTTGTATGTACCCAGCTTTCTACGCGTTTATTCATAGCGTGCATCCACTCTCCTGTATTGACGCTTAAATCTTTAATCAACTTAAACGCAGGAAGTGGCATAAGCTCAATAACACCTTCTGGATAGTCTTTTGTAAGTGTGCGACACGCAAGTTGTGGGCGACCATTTACGACCATACCACAGCTACCGCAAATCCCCGCGCGACAAACAAAATCAAAACTAAGCGTTGGATCAAACCTCTCTCTAATGACATTAAGCGCGATAAATAGCGTCATGCCATCGGTCTCTTCGATCTCATAACTTTGGAAATGTGGTTTTGAAATTTTGCTAAGCGGATTGTATCTTAACGCCTTAATAGTAATCTTTCTACTCATCGCCTACTCCTACTCTTTCATTTGGTTTTTTATACTCTGGTTGCAAATCATAGTGCATTAGTGCCTCTTGAATCTCATATCTACCTTTGCCAGCTTCTTGCATTTTAGCACGGATATTATCAACCTCTTCTTGACGTTTTGCAGAGAGTGGATTTTCTATAATATTGCCCTTTGCACCATAACCGCGAAACGCTGGAGGCATCTCCATGCTCATAATATCAAGCTCTTCATAATCTACAATCGGCTTTGTATCGCCCTCTTTCCAGCTTGTAAGTGTGCGTTTGCACCACTCTAAATCGTTGCGTTTTGGATAATCCTCTCTGTAGTGCGCGCCACGACTCTCTGTTCTTAAATATGCACCCCAAGCAACACAAAGTGCTAGTTTTAACATCTTTTGAGTGCGATAAGCATCTTCTAATTCAGGGTTTCCAAATTTCTCTTTATTTTTAACTTCAATATCAAGAGAGTGTTTATAAAGCTCTTCTAGCTCATCAACAGCTTTTTTTAGCCCTTCGCCCGTGCGGAAAATGGCAACATGCTCCCACATGATATCTTTCATGCGGTTTTTGATCTCATAAACATCAAATTTGCCTTTGTGAGCTAAAAGTTCATTTAGATAATTTTCTTGTTTATCAAGTGCTTTTTGAACATCGGCTGTATTAATATCAATCTCGTGATCTTTGCAATAATCAGCAAAATATCCGCCGATAATCATACCACTAACGACCGTCTCGGCAACCGAATTTCCACCTAAGCGGTTAAAGCCGTGCATATCCCAGCACGCTGCCTCTCCTGCGCTAAATAAGCCAGAAAGTGTCTGACTCTCGCCTGTTGGTTTTGTGCGAATACCGCCCATTGAGTAGTGTTGCATAGGAAGCACTGGCGCCCACCCTTTTGGACCCTCATCAGCCGGATCAATACCATTAAAAATTTGGCAAATTTCTTGGACGTCACGTAAATTTTTCTCAATATGTTCGCGACCCAAAATAGAAATATCAAGCCAAACATGCTCTCCATAAGGGCTTTTTACACCTTTGCCATTGCGAATATGCTCCATCATACGGCGACTTACGACGTCGCGACTTGCTAGCTCTTTTTTTTCTGGCTCATAATCTGGCATAAAACGATATCCATCAACATCACGCAAAATTCCGCCATCACCACGACACCCCTCTGTTAGCAAGATACCGCTTGGGACGATTGGCGTTGGGTGAAATTGCACCGCTTCCATGTTTCCTAGCTTTGCGATACCAGTTTCAAGAGCAATAGCGGCACCGATACCTTCGCAATTTACGGCGTTTGTTGTGTGTTTATAAATTCTACCATACCCACCAGTTGCGATCAATGTTCCGCGAGCGACATAAGCTTCTAATTCGCCAGTGATTAAATCGCGCACGATTGCACCATAACAGCGATTGTTTTTGTGGATTAGTGAGATTGCTTCTTTGCGATCGCGGATATCTACGTTGTGTCTTAAGGCCTCATTTGCAACGCCAAAAAGCATTGTATGACCTGTTGCATCTGCTGTAAAACATGTGCGCCATTTTTTTGTGCCACCAAAATCGCGGCTTTGGATTAATCCATGTGACTCTTCTGGTTCGTCGATGGTTGTTTTTTGCGCGTTAATTACGGCTGTTCTTTTGCCCTTCGTAATTCTAGTCCATGGAACACCCCATGAAGCTAACTCGCGTATCGCTTTTGGCGAAGTTTGCACAAACATTCTTGCTACTTGTTGATCACAGCCCCAATCACTTCCCTTTACGGTGTCTGCAAAATGGACATCTTCATTATCGCCTTTTCCCATTGCTGAGTTTCCAAGGCTAGCTTGCATACCGCCTTGAGCCGCAGCTGAGTGTGAACGACGAACAGGACACAAACTCAAAACTATCGTGCTATTTCCCTTATCTGCAGCCGCTACTGCCGAGCGAAGTCCTGCTAAACCACCGCCAATCACCAATGCATCACAATAAACTACATTCATAAAATCTCCTTACAATTTAAAACCGATTTTTATGAAAACGATCAAATTCAATATACCCAACACTAAAAATACAACGCTAATAAAATTTCGCGCTTTTATTAGTTTTTGTCTGCTCTCTTTTGCATCTTTTCCCTCAAAAAATCCCCATTTTGCGCACACACGATATAAACCAATACCGCCATGAAGTTCAACAGCAAAAAGTAAAACAAGATAGAATAAAAACATCAAGTGAGTAGAGACGCGAGTCGCGCTAATTTCGGCACTTAATTCACCGCTAAATGCGATAATGCAAAGGTGCGCCGAAGCTAAGAAAAACATAATAAAACCAGTAATTGCTTGAATAAGCCACAAATTTGTATCAGGATGATTCATTCGCTTTGCGTGAGCGCGGTAAGCTTGCCATTGTCTAAAATTTATCGGCATCTTTCGCATACCAAGCAACGCATGAACAAAAAATATAATCAAAACTCCAATCGCAACGATCATAGTTAAATAGCTCATCGCTGGCGAATCACTAATAAAGCGCATCTCAAACATATAAACGACTCTATTAAACATATCCTCGCCAAACAAAATGGTCGATACAAAAAGCATATGTAGCCACATAAATAGCCCTAAAAAAATCCCCGTCCCGCTTTGGATTAGATCCAATCTCGCTGGACACCTGCTCTTGCGACGTTGCGTTGTAACACCCAAAAATCCCTCGATTTTACAGCTGTCAGTTTGCGTGATATTCTCGCTCATGAGCTTCTCCTTTGTCTAAAATTTGGTTAAAAAATGACGCGATTATAGTATATTTTTCCTTAGTTTTTTGCTGAATTTTTCTTAAAAAAGCAAGACAAATATAATAAATTTCCAACCACAAACATTATAAAAGACAAAATTTGCCCCATGCTAAAATTTAAAAATACAAAACCTAAATTTGAATCAGGTTCGCGCCAATTTTCGCACACATACCTAGCCACAGAGTAAAGTATCGCATAAAGTCCGATTAATTCGCCACTTTGACGTCTTTTGATATCTCTAAATTTGCTATAAAAAAACAAAATCGCAAACACCGCCAAGCCCTCTAAAATCGCCTCGTAAATTTGGCTAGGATGCCTCAAAACTCCATCTACCAAAATACCCCAAGACACATCGGTAACGCGTCCAAAAAGTTCTTGATTTAAAAAATTTCCAATGCGCCCAAAAAAGTAACCAAGTGGCACGCAAAGCGCGACCAAATCAAGCATTTTTAGTGTAGAAATTTTAGCCCTAGCACAAAACAAAAGTGTAGCAATGATGAAACCAACAACCGCTCCATGATAGCTCATACCGCGAATTCCAACAAATTCACCATGATAAAATGGGTTAAAAATCTCCCAAGGATGCGTAAAAAACCAAGTCGCCTCGCCAGAATATATAAAAATATATCCAAGTCTAGCACCCAAAATTACGCCGATTTCAACCCAGACAAAATAGCTCTCCAAAAGAGATTTTTCGTAACCAAATTCCTCTTTTTTGGCAAAATATTTTCCTAGCCAAAGCGCCGTAAATAGTGCCAAAACATACATCAATCCATACCAATGCACCTTAAATCCAAAAAGCGAAAACGCAACAGGATCAAAGTGCATATAAATTTCATTCCAAAAATTCAAATTTATCCTTGTTTATTTTAAAAATTTATCGCGAAATTTTGTAAATTTTATAGAAATTCAAAAACACAGCGCAACCAAATTTGCCTACAAAACTAAATTTAATTTTGCTAAAAACTTCGCGCTGTGTTTTTCGACTTTATTTATATATTTGACAAATTTGCTACGCTTTTAATCCCAAAGAGAGTTTAATCATATTGCAAAAATCACCCAAAAACCAACCCATAGCACGGTAATACTCGCTCTTTGCGTGAGTTTGTAAATGCTGCGCAAGCGCCCTAGCTGTAACAATAAAATAATCGGTTAAATAAAGCCCCAAAAGAGTGTGAGTTTTCTCATCGTTATCGTGTTTTAAAACGGCGGATAAAAATGCCAAAGCGTTTGAGGCGTGAGAGTTATTTAGCTCTTTAAATGGCGCTTCGTAGCGGACTTTTTCAAAGAAAAGTGTAAAATCAGTCTCATTTACAAGCTTAAAATAACTAAACTCGAAAGCCCCTTTTAGCGCGTAAAAATCGGCTTTAATATCCGCTACATCTTCTTTTAAAGCATTATGCCAATGCTCGTGTGCTGTTTTATTTTCGATTGTTTCATTGGTCAAAATCCAATTTTTGCTCATTTTCCTTAGATCTGTTTCGCTAATCGTGCTTCTAAAATTTGACGCAAAAATTATACAAATCACGCCATAAAGCTCACCTATTTTCATCAAATTTCTCCTTATAATTTAAATTTATTCATTTTTTAATGTCTGCAAAACATCAACTTGCGTCGCTTTTTTGGCTGGATAATAAGAAGATAAAACAACAATAAAAATCGCGCCAAATAGCGTAGTTAGAAGATCTTTTAGCGATAATTCCATAGGCAATTTACTAGATCCATAAACATCTGCTGGCAAATTTATAATGTCAAAATTTCCAAGCAGCCACACGCCAAATAGCCCAAGTATAACCCCGATAATAATACCGCCACCGCCAATAAGCCCACCAAGCGCGAAAAATACACGTCTGACCTCTTTGCGACTAGCTCCAAGGCTCAATAAAAGCGCGATCTCTTGACGACGATTCATTGCAGTCATCAAGAGAGATGAGATGATATTTAAACTAGCCACAACCACAATCAACATAAGCACAATAAAAAGTGCGCGTTTTTCAAGAGCCAACGCGCTAAAAAAGTTGCCATTGTGTTGCCACCAGCCAATCGCGCGTCCAGCAAAAGGCAACTCATCAAATTTTTTAATATCATTAAACGGATCATTTGAAAAGACATGAATGCCATCATAGACATCTGTTTCATAGCCTAAAATTCGCGCTAAATCATCAATATTTGCGTAAATATATGCCCGATCATAGGCAATAAGCCCCGAACTAAAATGCCCGCGCACATCAAAACGCTTCATTTTAGGAATCAAACTAAACCCACCAGGATCGCTTTTAGCAAAAACAAGCGTGATTTTTTCACCATTTTCAAGATTAAAATCATCTTTGATTACCTTGCCGATAATTGCGCCAAAATTTGATAAATTTGCATCTACTACGCCAGATTTTAACACGGAATTTATTTGAATTTCATCATCTAAATTTACGCCAAAAACAATCCCACCCTCAAGCTTTTCGCCATTTTTTATGATAACTTGTGAGTTAATATAGGGGCTAAATTTCATCTGTGGAAATTTGCTTTTTAGCTCCTCTACATCGCTTTTTGAGACGCCTTGGCTAGCTCCGTAAATCGTAATTGGATAATTCATCGCAAAAAGTTTGCGCTCAAATTCTTTATCAAATCCATTCATTATCGCCATCGCGACAATAAGCACCATTAGCCCGATTGTAACTCCCAAAAATGCAAGCACGGCGCAAAGCGAAATAAACGGCTGGGTTTTATCAAAACGTAGATATTTAAAAAGTAGATATTTGACCAATTTTAGACCTATTTTTTCGCAAATTTGCCCACTTTTGGACCGCTTTTTCCGCAACAATCTTTATATTTTTTACCGCTTCCGCAAGGGCAAGGCTCATTTCTACTTGTGTGTTTTGTATCGCTTGCATCTTGATTTTCATCTAAATTTTCAGCCGAATTTGCCTGCGAATTTGCGTCTGAAATTTGATTAGAATTTCCATCCTCAAACGTAAATCTTATCATCTGTAACATTCTAATGCTATCGCGTTTTAGGCGATAAATCAGCTCGATAAATAGATTATAGCTCTCTTTTTTATACTCAACAAGCGGATCTTTGTGATTATAGCCGCGCAGACCTATTCCAGCTTTTAGCGTATCCATTTGATAAAGGTGTTCGCGCCAATCTTTATCGACGATTTGCAAATAGACCATTTTTTCTATGCTTTTACGCTGTTCGTCGCTAATTGCTCTCATTTTTAAATCATAAGCACTCTTTAAATTTACAGTTATTAGCTCGCTAAGTTCGTTATAATCATTCGCCTTTTTAAGCTCTGAAATTTCGATTTTTTCGCCTATTTCGTTATAAATTTGAGTGCTAAGTGTTTCTAAATTAAAGCTATCTTTTGGCGTGATATTATAAATTTCTGCTTGTTCTAGTAGGTATTCTACATACGTTAGGCGGTTTGAATCAATCTTTTCGCTTAAATCATAATTTTCATCTAAAAGCTCATCTCTGTATTTATAGATAGCCTTGCGCTGTTCGTTTGCTACATCGTCGTATTCTAGAATATATTTTCGGCTCTCAAAATGTAAATTTTCAACCTTTTTTTGCGCATTTTCAACCGCGCGGGTAACAAGCCTACTCTCGATACTCTCGCCATCTTGTATGCCAAGACGCTCCATTATCGTCTTAATCTTATCGCTACCAAAAATTCTTAGCAAACTATCTTCTAAGCTAAGAAAAAATCTACTCTCGCCAGGATCGCCTTGACGTCCAGCGCGACCGCGAAGTTGATTGTCGATACGACGGCTCTCATGTCGCTCTGTGCCGATAATATAGAGCCCGCCAAGCTCTCTAACCTCATCATTTATACGGATATCGACACCACGTCCTGCCATATTTGTCGCTATTGTAACGGCACCTTTTGCACCGGCACCAGCGATAATTTGCGCCTCTTTTTCGTGATTTTTAGCATTTAAAACAGAGTGGGCGATCTTTTCTCGCACTAAAAGTTCATGCAAAACTTCGCTCTTTTCGATACTTGCCGTGCCGACAAGGACGGGCTGTCCTTTGGCGTTTGCACGTTTTATCTCGTCAATTACAGCTTTAAATTTTTCACGCTCTGTTTTATATATTAAATCATTTTGATCGATTCTAGCCACGGGTAAATTTGTCGGGATAGAGATAACTTCTAGCTTATAAATTTGACTAAATTCTGTAGCTTCTGTTTGAGCTGTGCCTGTCATGCCAGATAATTTTTCATAAAGCCTAAAGTAGTTTTGAAATGTAATATCGGCTAAAGTTTGGCTCTCTTGTTGGATTTTTACGCCCTCTTTTGCCTCTAATGCTTGGTGAAGTCCTTCGCTAAAACGTCTGCCCTCGCTAAGACGACCTGTAAATTCATCAACAATCACAACCTCATTATCCCGCACAACATAATGAACATCTTTTACAAAAATATAGTTTGCCTTTAAAGCTTGATCTAAATAGTGGCTTAAAATCGCATTATCAAGCGTATAAAGGTTATCAACACCAAAAAGCTTTTCTGCTTTTATAATACCAGTCTCCGTTAAAAGCACGGTGCGATTTTTCTCATCAACGATAAAATCGCCGCTTGGTTTATCTTTTGGATCGCTTGGTGCTTCGCCTTTTTGCAAATTAAGAGCTACTTCATTTGCCTTTATATAGCCATCAAGCGTCCTATTTGTAGGTCCTGAAATAATCAAAGGCGTCCTTGCCTCATCGATTAAAATGCTATCCACCTCATCAACAATCACGAAATTATGTCCACGTTGAACCTTTTCATTTGCGTTAAATTTCATATTATCGCGCAAAAAGTCAAAACCAAATTCATTATTTGTGCCATAAGTTATATCACAAGCATAAGCCTCTTTGCGCTTTGTATCATCGTATTCGCCACCGACTATCACGCCAACAGAAAATCCCAAAAAATTATACAAAACACCCATTTGCTCAGCATCGCGTTTTGCTAAATAATCATTCACCGTAACAACATGCACACCGCGCCCGCTAATCGCATTTAAAACAACAGCCAAAGTCGCCACAAGCGTCTTACCCTCGCCTGTTTTCATCTCGGCAATATTTCCATCATTTAAGACCATTCCGCCGATTAGCTGCACATCAAAATGGCGCATATTTAGCACACGTTTACTAGCCTCACGCGTAATCGCAAAGCTCTCATTTAAAACACTCTCAAGCGACTCGCCACCATTTACTCGTTCGCGCAGAGATTTAAATTCGCTTTTTAAATCATCGTCGCTTAAATTTGCGTACTTTTCCTCAAGCGCATTAATTGCCTTAACTCTTTTTGCGTATCCTTTTACAATGCGGTCGTTATGCGTACCAAACATTTTGCCTAATAGTTCTTGAAACATCTTTAACCTTTTGAAATTTAAAAAACGCGCATTGTAACATATATTAATTTAAACTCGATAAAATCCGCCGATTTTATATTTTAAAAGGATTATAAAAATGAAAAAATTTAGTAAATTTGCGCTCTTTTTAGCTCTAAGCGAAAGCATATTGAGTGGAAATTTAGATTTTAATACACTAAAAAGCGATTTCACACAAGTTGTTTTAAGCGAAGGAAAGACACTAACCTACACAGGAAATTTCATCGCCGATACATCTCATGCATTTTGGCACTACGAAAAACCAAATGTCAAAAACATCTATTTTTCCGGCTCAAACGCTATCATAATCGAACCAACACTAGAACAAGTAATCCAAACAAGCCTAAAACAAACGCCCGATCTAAGCGCGATTTTACGAAGTGCAAAGCAAATTTCAGACGAAATTTACAGCGCCGAATTTGATGGGATAAAGTATAAAATCAAACTTAAAAACGGGCTACCTTCGCAAGTAACTTATAAAGATAAGCTAGAAAACGACGTAACTTTTACGCTAGAAAATGCCGTTAAAAATGAACCCATCAAAGATAACAAAATTTTTACGCCGATTATCCCGGCAAATTTTGACATCGTGACAAATTAAAAAATTTAAAGTAAAGAGCAAAAACTCTTTACATCTGTTAAACTCATGAAATTTAGCGCAAATATCTCTCATAAATCACAAATTTATAATAAAACGCCGCTATGAAAAACATAAGCCCCAAAACACCAGTGATTACGCTTAAATTTAGCCCGATTTTAAAGAGCGCGCCCACCATCACACCAGTCATGGAAGCCACAAGAAAATAGGCCATATCATTATAAGCGATAACCCGCCCAAGATATTCGCGTTCGCAAGATTTTTGCAACTGCGTAAACGAATAAGACCACACACTAGTAATGCAAAATCCAGCTCCCGCGGCACCAATAAGGCTAATCCAAAAATTAAATTCCAAAATAGCCCACGCAAAAATGCCTACCCCTTGCGCTAAAATAATCCAAAAAAATGTGCGCTCATTTACAACTTGGCTTAAGAAATTTATCCCAAAAAAAGCTGCGATCGAACGCGACATATTAAGTAGCCCAATCACAAGCGATGCACTCAAAATTTCAGCATATTTATACTGCGCCAAAAGCGCAACAAGGCTATCATAAGTAGTAAAAGCAACAAACGCATGAAGCACGATATAGTGGCGAACGAGTGGTGTTTTTTTGATATAAATTAGCCCACCACGAAGCATCTCAAGTGCATTTTGCGTCGTTTTAGATATAGCAAAGGTAAATTTTAGTCTAATCAATAAAAAAAATGCACCCAAATAGAGCAAAAAATCGACAATAAACGACGTTTTTACGCCAAAATAGTGTATAAAAATCCCAGATAATGACATGCCTAAAGTGTAAGTTATCGTCCATGTAAGGCCGGTCATTTCGTTTGCGAGTTTGAGCGCGGATTTACTTAAAAATTTCGGCAAAGCACTAGTTTGTGTCTGAAAAAAGAGCGTCCCAGCGATAGTGCGGATAATGATAATAAGCAAAAGCAACCACAAAAAATCAAGCGAATCGATAAAAATAAGCCCAAAAATCGTCGCCATTTCAATCACAAACATCGTAATAAGCAGTGGTTTTGGGTGAAATTTGTCGATAATAATGCCATTTATCGGCGCAGTAAAAACACTAGGAATAAACGCAAACAACGCCGTAATGCTAATCGCCCAAACTGGCGCATTAAGCTTTATTAAAAGCGAATAAACACCCACAACCGAAAACCAAACGCCAAACGAACAGATAAAACCGACGCTAAAAAGTATGCGAAAGTTGCGATCGTGGCGAAGCAAAGCGAAGTATTTTTTCAAATTTTATCCTTTTATATTTGTTTTAAATTTACTCATTTTTGCGCCGTTTGAGAAAAATATCGAGAAAATTTTCAAAAAATATGGCACTGTTTTTATTAAAAAATTTTAATTCATTTTATAAAAATTTAGTTTAATTTTGCGCGATTTTATACAATTTCTAAATTTCGCTTTTTGTTAATTTTGCAAATTTTAAATCCTAAATTTTCTATAATTAAACTGAATATAATCGTTTAAATACTTTAGTTTTAGCACGCGAATTTCCCTTGGATTTTGCCTATTTACCCAAAAACTTTTCTCATTTTAAACTTTGTGTAGATGAATTTAAATTGAAAATATCACAACTAAACGCGAATGTTTATATATTTTACGCGAAAAATTGCCAAATTTTAGCTCTAAAACTCAAATTTATAGCCAAGTCAAAAAACATTTTAAATCCAAAATTTTACACGAGCTAGAAATTTATCTTTTATCGATATTTATTCACAATTTCGCGCAATAGCCAGAAAATTCGCCATTTAAATTTTTAATTTTTAAGCCACAAATATTGACGCAAGAACCGCAAAATTCTTTTATAAAACTTTTTCATTTACTAATTCAAAGACGCCAAATTTGCTTTATTTTTAAAACTCTCATTTTCGCTGTTTATTTAAATCCGCCCAATCTAAATCAAGCATATTTTGACAGGTTTTGCAATCTCACAAAATTTAAAATTTTACGCAAAAATTTATTTTATTTACTTATTTTTGTAGCACCACATCAATTTGCACGAAATCTATTTTTTTGATAATAGCGACCAAAACAGCGCGAAAACAATCGGAAAAATCCCAGCCAAAAAGCCAACCCCCGATAAAAGATGAAATTTTAAAAGCGCGTAAAAACAACCAAACATAAATGCGTAAGCTGAGATTTTATAGAATGAAAAAAACTTTACAAAAGAGACTTTTGGCGCATTTTTCTTTTGCGTATTTTCATCTGTAAAATTATCTGTGTTTTGATCATCAATAGCGTCAAATTTACCACTTCTTAACTCATTTTCGACAAGATTTTCATACGTTTTTAATGCCGCAAATAAAACTAAAATAGAGCAAATAAGCGAAATTTGTGAGCTAAGAACAAATTTTAGCCCCAAAATCGCACCGCCAATCAGCAAAAAAATATCAATGAAAAAGCACTTTTTCGCCACTTTTGCAAACT
>CAUUFG010000045.1:0-12125 GCA_963544335.1 uncultured Campylobacter sp. | reverse complement strand
TATCAAATTTAGCACAAAATAAAAGCGCGAAATCTAACGAAAATTCGTTTGATTATTCAGGCGTTAAAAAAGCATTTTTAACCAGCGGGGCTAGCTTTCATCTAGGTTTTTTCAAAAATTATGGCGCGAAATATTGTGATATTTTTGATGAGATTTTCTACGCGCCAAATTTTAAAAACAGCTCTTTGGAAAATATAGATTTATTAGTAATTGCCTCGCGAATAGAGGTGAGGTTTTTACGCGAAAATCGCAAAAAAATAAGAGAATTTTTAAAACGCGGCGGGAATTTGATATTTTTCGGCGAAGATCAAGAAGAGATTATAAAAAGTGCCAAATTTACGCCGATAGAAGCAAATTTTTGGTGGTGGCTAAACCGCGATAACGGCGCAAATATGCCACTAATCGCAACAAATCAAGATGCGCCAATTTGGCAATTTATGCGCCCAGATGAGGCTAAATGGCACTATCATGGATACTTTACGCCGACTAATAAAAATGGCAAAAAAGCAAAAATCTGCAATCTGCTTTGCGATGAATTGGGCCATAGTATTTTGTATCGCGATCTATCTTTTAAAGGCGCGGTTTATATTATGTCGCTTGATCCTGAGTATCACATCGGGCAAGGTTTTATGCCGACTACCGAGCCATTTTTTGATAAATTTTTAAATTTTGCATGTTATATGATTAGGAATAAAAAATGAAAAAAATCTTTGCTTTTATCTGCATTTTTTGCGGATTAATTTTGGCTGATGAAAATTTAGCGCAAACATCTACGCAAATTTCTACAACAAAACATAAAAAAGTCGCTGTTGTCGCTGGGCTTTGGCCACTTCCTGCGCTCATTAGGCTTTGGGTAAAAGATGCGGATTTAATCTACATTCCCCGCCCATCTCACGTCGCTTTTGAAAATTCACTTTTTAGCGAATTTGACCCACAAACAGCGCAAATTCCATCTGGTAATTCCGATAATATCGAAGAAATTTTGGCATTAAAAGCCGACGTTTATCTTTGCCATAAAGCTCGAAGCAAAGTGTGCGAACAGCTTGAAAATTCTGGCGTAAAAACGATACAAATCAGCACAAACATAGACAAATATAGCTCGTTTGAGGTCTTAAAACACTGGCTAAATTCATTACAAAGCGAATTTGATATAAAAGCAAAAGATGATGCGCTACTTGATGATATCGCCAAAATACGCGACGAAATCGCACAAAAAACAGCAAACGCGCCACGTCCTCGCGCGATGATTTTACATAAAATTTTGCCAAATAATGAGTATGTTGTTGGCGTTTTTAGCGAATATTTGCTATCTAATTCAGGCGCCTCAAACGTCGTTGGCTATGTAGATGGAACAAAAAAGATAAATTTTGAAGAGATTTTGCGATTAAATCCGCAGATTATCTACATCTCAAATTTCACGCCACAAATGCCTGAGTTTTTGTTAAAAAAGCCAGAATTTAGTGGTGTTGAAGCGGTAAAAAATGGCAAAGTTTATAAAATGCCACTCGCAAGCTACCGCTTTCACGCGCCAAATTTGGAGCTTGGCGTGATTTTGAAATTTTTTGCTAAACACAATCATCCAGAAATTTTCGCCGATATTGATCTAGCGCAAGAATACAAAGCGCACTTTAAAAAATATTATGGAATTTTACTTAGCGATGAGTAAGCTCAAAAGATCCTAAATCCTAGCTCAAAAGCGGGAGAAATTTGATGAAGCGTGGATTTAAATTTTATGTCGCCGCACTTAGTTTAAACACGCTAAATTTGTCTGCGGTGGAGCTTAGCGAAATAAGCGTGCAAGCTAGTATGAGCGAAATTTCGCGCGAACTTCAAAGCAATTCAATCTCACTAATCAGCGCGCAAAACCTAAACCGCGACGCACACTCAGCCGACATTCAAAGCCTCCTTTCGCGCGCCCCAGGCATCGAATATTCACGCTCAGGCGGGATAAACGGGCAAATTTCCATGCGCGGAATGAATAGCAATTATGGGCGCAATATCTTTACGATTGATGGTGTTCGTTACACCGGTCGCTCAACATTAGAGCTAAATTTAATTGATCCAAATTCGCTTGAAGACATCGAAATCATTCGCGGAGGCGGTAGCGGGATTTATGGATCAAACGGAATGAATGGCGTGGTAAATTTTAAAACACGCAGGTGGCGCGGCGACGTAAATGCCCCATTTGATATGAAATTTCGCGTGCGAAACGCTGGATTTGCTAGCGTAAATAATATGTTTAATTCGCGCCTTGAAGCCATTGGCGGTGGCAATGGCTGGGATATTTTAATCGGGCTTAACGGACGCAAAGGTGACGATTTTAAAACTCCGCTTGGCAAAGCGCAAAACTCCAAATTTACCCATATTGGCACAGATTTTAACATCGGCTACACAAGTGGCGATACAAGATTTTACACGCAAGGTCGCTTTAATCACGCCATAACGCACCGCGCAGGAGGTCAAGGCACAAGTGGGGGATCTAGCGCGGGAGTTTTTATGAGAGAAGATCCGCTTGTTGAGTATTATTTGCGAGCTGGCGCGCAAACTAGCACGAGTTTTGCTCAAAAGATCGATAGCTATCTTTACTACCGCGAATTTCATACCGATATCTACAACGATCGCACGCGCACAAAGTCTAAAATCGACATTCATCAGCTTGTAAAAAATAGCAAAATGTTTGGTGGCGCTACAAATTTTATCAGCACGATTGGCTCTTGCGAATTATCATATGGCGCGGATTTTCTCGCACAAATTTGGCACGATCCAGCTATCGTGCAAAACCGCACCGCACATAAAACCACAACACCCGCGCGTCCATTTGATAGCACAGATATTGGAATTTATCTAAAAAACAACTATCTTGCGAGTGAAAAATTAAGCCTAAATGCAGGAATTCGCTATGATCACATAATCCAACGAATAGGCAAAAAGCTTGGTACGGGCGAATTAGCAAATACAAGCAAAGCCCTAGATAGCGCGGGCCAAAAGACGCAAAATGCACTAACAGGCTCTATTGGCGCGGTATATTTTTGGAGTGATAATTTTAGCACGGCGTTAAATTTAAGCCACAATTTCAAAGCCGCTTCGCCTATGCAGATGATGCAAAGCACGCCATCTGGTAATGCATTGATAAAAGTCGTGCCAAACACCGATTTAGGCAATGAAACATCGCAAACTTATGAGCTTAGCCTTCGTTATAACGATGGTGAAAATTTCACCACACTCACAGGATTTTACACGCGCTATAAAGATATGATCGCGCTTGTCAATTTAAACGCCACACAAAAGCAAAATCAAAACATCGGCAAAGCCTATATAGGCGGATTTGAGCTAGAAGGTGCGCATAAATTTGGCGAAAATGGCGAATTTGGACTAAATTACGCTGCGACATATCTAAAAAGCAAAGACAAAACGCATTCGCGTCCGATCGCTTATATCGCACCGTTTTCTGTGAAATTTGGGATAAATTACGACACGCAATACGCGCTTTTTGGGCTAAATGAGCGAATTTTTGCGCGAAAAAATAAGATCGACAAGACAAGCCAGAGAAAACGCGCTGGATTTGCGATGAGTGAAATTTACGCGGATTTAAAATTGGGTCAAATTTTAAATGACGCAAAAAATATGTATTTAACGCTTGGCTTGGATAATATTTTCAATCAAAAGGGCGTAAATCCTACGACTTTTGAAGATGTAAATTCGCCACAAACTCTAACAAATCCGCTTATCGAACCAGGGCGAAATTTCTACGCAAAATTTAGATACGAATACTGAAATTTGTGTGTAAATTTGATGAAATTTGGATTTAAATTTTATGGCTATTAAAATTTCTTTTGCATCTATTTCGCTCTTATTTAGTGCGTTTTGGGCGCTTGGTGTTGGGCGATTTGAAATTTCGTATGCGCAAATTTGGCAAATTTTAACGAATTTAGATTTTCACTCTTCGCTTGGCTATATCATCTGGCAAACACGCGCTGCTAGGATTGTTTTGGCGATTTTTGTCGGTATTGGATTTGCGGCGGCTGGTTCTAGCTTTCAATCCATTTTTAAAAATCCCCTTGCTGCGCCCGATATTTTAGGCGTTGCAAGCGGTGCTGGATTTGGTGCTGTTTTGGCGCTAATGTTTGGACTTAATATCTATTTTATCATGGGTTTTGGCTTTGTTTTTGGCGCGCTGAGTCTATTTTTAGTGATTTTAATTGCAGGGAGCGAAAGCCGAGTAATGATAATTTTAGCAGGTATTGTAATTTCGGCATTTTTTACCGCGCTAATTTCGCTTTTAAAATACATAGCCGATCCGCAAGATACACTACCTGCGATCACTTATTGGCTTTTAGGCTCACTAAGCGTCTCAAATTTGGGCGGACTTGGGGTTTGCATATGCGGGATAACGCTTGGTAGCGCGGTGATTTTCTATCATCGTTGGAGACACAATATTTTAATGCTAGATGACGCAGAAGCAAAAAGTCTAGGCGTTAATATCAAGGTTTTAAGGCTCATTTTGCTGACGGCTTGTACTTTAATTGTCGCGTGTGCGGTGAGTTTTTGCGGGATTATTGGTTGGGTTGGGCTTGTAGTTCCGCATATTGCTAGGTTGATCGTGGGTGCAAACAGCGCGCGAGTGATACCTTTTAGCATGTTTGTAGGCGCGATTTTTATGATTTTCATAGATACGATTGCGCGATCAATTTCTGGCGCGGAACTGCCTATTTCGGTGCTTAGCGCGATTGTCGGTGCGCCGTTTTTTATATTTATTTTGCGAAGAGCAAAGGGGTTTAATTTATGAGCGAAATTACAAGTGCGATTTGCGTGCAGGGTCTAAAATTTAGCCGAGATGGGAGCGAATTTTACGGCGGTGGCGGGCTAAATTTTGAGCTAAAATTTGGCGAAATTTTGGCTGTTTTAGGACAAAATGGAGTTGGAAAAACTACGCTTTTAAATTTGTGCCTTGGAAATTTGCGTCCGTGCGATGGAAAAATAGAAATTTTAGGCGAAAATGTGGCGAAAATGAGCACAAAAGAGCTTTTTAACATCGTCTCTTATGTGCCACAAGCGAAAAATTATGGGCTTAGTTTAAGCGTAATAGAGATGGTGCTTTTGGGACTAAATTTGTGTGTCGCGCATACGCCAAAACGCGAACATATCAAACGTGCGCAGAGGATTTTAGATGAGCTTGAAATAGGGCATTTGCGTGATAAAATTTGCTCTAGATTAAGCGGTGGCGAGCTTCAAATGGTGATTTTTGCGCGTTCACTTGTAAAAGATCCGCGCATTGTGGTTTTAGATGAGCCCGAATCAAATTTGGATTTTAAAAATCAAGTCAAAATAATGGAAATTTTGCGCCGTTTGCAAGATAAAGGACGCGCGATTTTGCTCAATACGCACTATCCGCAAAATGCGTTTAAGCTTGGTGCAAATGCGCTGTTTTTATCGCGAGTGGGCTATGATTTTGGCTCAAAATCGCTAATAAATGCGAAAAATTTAAGCAAATATTTTGAGGTTAGCGCGGATTTTTTGGCGAAATTGCGTGAAAATTTGGCGCAAATTTGGACGATTTTGCTGATAATTAAGCAAATTTTATCCACAATTAATGCTTTTAAATTTAGACAGGTTTTGCGCGCAAATTTCATAATTTTTGCTATTAGATAGATTAAATTTAATCGTTCAAAAAACTAGTTATAGCCTAAATTTTCGCAAATTTACGTAAAATATTTTTTTGTTACAACGCTTTAAAATTGGTTAAAATAAAGCGGATTGTCTTTTGTTGATTTTTGGTAGCTTGCATTTAATGTATCGCTAGAAATTTTTAAATATTTTTTTGCTTTGTTTGAGCCAAAAATGCAAAGCAAATTTGCCAACAAAATATCAAAAGTATAAATTTTTAATCACAACTTTAACAATTATGATAAAAGTCAAATCGGCATTAAAAATAAAATTTGGAGTAAAATTTCAAAAATAGATAGAAAAATTTAGATTGATAGAAATTAGCTGATCTATTTTAATTAGATTTTAGCTCAACGAAAGAGGATTTTTATCGGTTTTGGCGGTTTGCGGTAAATTTTCTGCCTAGTTTTTGCAGTTTTAAATCCAAATTTACCTTCCTTTGAGCGTAATGAAATTTCTATTTTCTGTGCAATAAAGATAAATCCATTTTAATGCGCTTAAATTTAGTAAAGCAAATTCGCGTATAAGCTGAGAAAATTCCTGTTTTGTTGATATAATTTTTGTCATTTGCAAATTTTTTGCAGTTTTGAAATGGGTATTTGCGCCTACTGCCCGCCTTTGTTTAGCTTGAAAGTCCATTGATTGGGATTTTTTGTCTGTTTTAGCTCAAAATATATGGTTTTCAACGCCTTTTGTTTGGCTTAAAAATAGCTTTCGTATATTTAAAATAAATCTTCTAAGTCGGTTTGTAAGCCAAAAATTTTGAATTCTAGATAAATTTTTGGCTTGAAATTGCGCCGAATTTCGCGGTCCCATTATCTTTAAATTTTTGCAAAAATATTTCAGAATTTTTTTAAATTTGCTTTGGAATTTCTTATACATGACACAACCAAAAATGCGCAGGTTTTTACGCTAATTTATCAAACTTACAAACTTTTTGATTATCGCGCGCAGGTAAAATCATATAAAATTTCACTATAAATTTGCTAAATTTCTTTTTGCAATTTAATCTAGCGCAAAACAAATTAAACACGTTTTACCAAAAAAATTTATAAGCCACGCATTGCGCCAAGGCTTTAATAACGCGCCGTAATTGGCTCTAGCTAATTTTCTATTAAAAACAAATATTGCAATTTTCATAGCAAATTAAAGGCGCACTGCAAGTTTAATAGGACTTTGATAAAGTGGCTTTTACAAATTTTTACTCAAAAAATTTAAAATTTCGTGCAAAAACAAAAGATTTATTTGCAAATTTTGCGCAAAATTCACAACGCAAGATCTTAATTTTTAAAACGCCGACGGCAAATTTGGCGTATCAATCTCACTTTAAAATCCCTAAAATTTGCAATTTTTCCAAAATTTCTTTATGCACAAAAAGATAGGTTCGCGCAAATTTTGGCACGCGAAGTTTGCGAAAAAGCTCTTTAATTTTTTTTGGCATCACCGCATCTTTGCGCAAATGGATAAAAATAAATTCGTGCGCATTTGCGTTTTGATAGTGCGAGAGGCAAATTTTCCCGCATAAAACGCAATCTGCGCTAAGCTTCTCGCGCTCTTTTGTGCTTAAAATCACGCCCATTTTTTTAACCGCCTTATCGCACAAATTTTCCCAACCAACAAGCTTTTTAATCACAAAAAATTCGCCATTTTCAAAGGCAAATTCGCCTAAAATTTGCTCTTTTTCACGCTGTAAAATCCCAAAACTTCGCGCCACACCCGCGCTAAATCTCCCAATAAACTCATCACTAAAATTTAGACGAAAAAAGTTGCGCTCAAAGCGCGTATCTGTGTTGCTTTCATCTTCAAAATAGCGCAAATTTCGGGCGTTTAAAAACTCTCTTAAAGTATTTTTACTCACATTTAAAAGCGGACGAATCGCTGTAAAAGTGACCGAATTTGAATTTTGTTTGATAATGTTTGTATCAAATTTTGCAAAGCTTGTAGCGTCGCAACTTGCAATATCGCCACATTTTTCATCATCGAAAACAATTTCATCTTTAAAATTTACAGCCCTTTCGCACCTTTGCACCGCGCTCATCCCGATTAGATTACAAAGCCCAGCCCCGCGCGAAAACCGCATTAAAAACCACTCAAAAAGATCGTTTAATTGGTGCGCAAAAATCACATTTTCATAACCAAATTTCGTGCAAATTTGAGCGAAAAATTCATACCTAATCTCACGTGCATCGCGCTCAAAATCACTCTTTTTTTCGCCAAATTTAACCGATTTTATATAGATTTTTTTACGAAATTTTTGCGCCAATTCTATCGCGCTTTGCGCTTCGATAGTTGAATTTTTGCGCGTATTATAATTAACGAGTGCTAGATCAAACTCAATATTTTGCGCGACCAAGAGATAAAAAAGCGCCGTAGAATCGACGCCGTGAGAAAATGCCAAGATGGATTTTTTTTGTTTTTTCAGCTCATCTAAAGCCACCTCATCAAGCGAAATTTCGCTATTTTGTAAAATTTGAGCCAAATTTTACCCACAATTTGCGCTAGAAATTTCAAACATCTTTTACGCCTCGCGCACAATTTGCCCTATTAGCTTATCGCCGCTAACATCGGTGATTTTACACTCATAAACACGCCCCATCTCGACGCGCGAAACGTCGCTATCGTTAATCAAAATTTCGCCATCGATGTCTTTGTCCCAAAGCACATTTTTCGCGCCAAAAAACATCTCGCCTTCGCTGCTAATCCCATTTATTTCGCACAAAATCTCGCGCCCAATCTGCGCTTTTAGCGTATCTTGCAAATTTTGCATTGTGATTTTTTCCACCAAATTTATGCGTTTTGAGACCACTTTGCGCGGTAAATTTTTCATTTCAAAACTAGGCGTATTCTCCTCTTTTGAGTAAGCAAACACGCTAACTCTATCAAATTTAAACTCCTTTAAAAACTCGCAAAGTTCATCAAATTCGCTCTCGCTCTCGCCTGGGTGTCCCACGATAAAACCGCTTCGCAAAAATGAATTTTCCGCCCCACGCATCAAATTTAAAAGCTCTAAAATTCGCTCTTTGCCCGCCCCTCGGCGCATGATTTTTAGCATTTTGTCGCTAATGTGCTGAATTGGCATATCAAAATAATTTAAAAAAACTTTCGATGAGATTATCCGCTCTATTAAAGCGTTTGACGTAGTGGTCGGATATAGATATAAAATTCTCGCAAATTTAACGCCGCCGATTTTCTCAATAGCCTCAATAAGCGAAATTAGCCCATCTTTTTTGCCTAGATCGCGTCCATAGCTAGAGCTATCTTGTGAAATAAAACTAAAATCATAAAACCCGCGCGCAACCAAATTTCGCACCTCAGCGACGATATCATCTAACGCCCTGCTTTGCAAACGCCCTTTAAAAGTCGGTATCGCGCAAAAGCTACACTGCTGATTACAGCCCTCGCTAAGCTTGATATAAGCGTGGAAATTTGATCCTGTGATAATGCGCTCATCGGAAGTTTGCAGATATGTTTTTGGCGAAAATGCACTCTGTTTTTTCAAAATAAGCTCATCGATTTTGCCATAATCGCCAACACCAGTGAAAATATCAACCTCGGGAAGTTCGCGCATGAGCTCATCTTTGTAGCGTTGCATCAAACAGCCAGTCACAACTAAAACGCCATTTTTGCGCTTAAATTTAGAAATTTCTAAAATCGTGCGAATGCTCTCCTCTTTTGCGCTTTGGATAAATCCACACGTATTTACTATCATAACATCAGCATTTTGGGGCTCGGCGACGATCTCATAGTTTTGTAATCGCCCAAGCATTATTTCGCTATCAACTAAATTTTTATTACAGCCAAGAGAGACAAGATATAATTTTTGCATTTTTACACCCACAAATTATCAATTAACCGTGTTTTACCAACATAAGCCGCGATCAAAATAATTGTATCATTTGGCAAAATTTTTTCTATTTCATGAAATTTACGATCCACAAACGCAACATAATCAACACTCAAAGGTTCCAAAACCTCTAGCATCGGGCGTTTTATATCCTCGCACGTTTTTACGCCACCTCGTATTAAATTGCTAGCTTTTAGCAATGCGCGAGATAGTTTTAGTGCGTTCATTTTCTCCTCTTCATCTAAGTAGATATTGCGCGATGAAAGTGCCAATCCATCGGGCTCACGCACGATTTCACACGGCACAATTTGTATATCCATAAAAAATGAAGCGACCATATTTTGGATTATGGCTAGTTGCTGTGCGTCTTTTTTGCCAAAATATGCGCGGGTTGGGTGAATTATGTTAAAAAATTTATTTATCACGCGCAAAACACCATCAAAATGCCCTGGACGAAGCGCGCCTTCTAGCTTTGAAGCTAGCTCTTTTGGCGCGCAAATTAGCGATTCATCACCTAAATACATATCTTTTGCATCCGGGATAAACACAGCGTCCGCCCCGCACATTTCACAAATTTTTACATCGCCGACTTCATTTTTAGGATATTTTTCAAAATCCTCTCCTGGCAAAAACTGCACAGGATTTACAAAGGTAGAGACGATTGTGCATTCGTTTTGTTCGACTGACTTTTTAATTAAACTTGCATGTCCTGCGTGAAGTGCGCCCATCGTAGGCACAAAACCGATTGTTTTATTAGATGTCTTTGCAAACTCTTGCAAAGCCGCAATTGAGCGTAAAATTTGCATTGTTATTCCTAAAATTTCAAAAAATTTCGCGAATTATAGCTAAGTTTTTTGAAATTGGCTTTTTGTGCTAGTTTGATTTTTAACTATTTTTTGTTACAATGCGCCCAAAATTTTCAAGGGCTAAATTTTGGATAATTACGAATATACAAAGTTATTAAAAAATCTAGAAACAAAAATAAGCAATATCTCATCAATCATAAAACCAGAGCAAATTCGCGCTAGGCTTGATGAAATTTCAGCACTAGAGCACGATGTAAATTTCTGGAATGATGTAAAAAAAGCTGGCGAAATAAATAAAGAAAAGACTAAAATTTCTCAAATTTTAGCCAAATTTACACTCGCCAAAAACGCCCTAACAGACGCAAAAGATATATACGAACTAGCCGTTAGCGAAAACGATAGCGAAACGATAGATGAAATTTACTCCGATGCGCCAAATTTAGAAGAAAAAATAACAAATTTAGAAATTTCAATGATGCTTGGTGGTGAAAACGACGATAAAAACGCAATCGTTAGCATACATCCAGGCGCAGGTGGTACAGAAAGCGATGATTGGGCAAGTATGCTCTATAGAATGTATCTGCGATTTGCCGAACGCGAGGGCTACAAAGTCGAAACGCTCGATTTTCAAGAGGGTGATGAAGCTGGATTAAAAGATGTGAGTTTTATCGTAAAAGGCGAAAATGCGTTTGGATACTTAAAGGCAGAAAATGGAATCCACCGCCTAATTCGCGTAAGTCCATTTGATAGCGCGGGACGCCGTCATACGAGCTTTTCTAGCGTGATGGTAAGCCCTGAAATCGATGATGACATTGTGATAGATATTGATGAAAAGGACATTCGCATAGATCTATATAGATCAAGTGGTGCAGGCGGTCAGCACGTAAACAAGACAGAAAGTGCGGTAAGAATCACGCATATTCCAACAAATATAGTCGTACAATGCCAAAACGATCGCTCTCAGCACAAAAACAAAGCAACTGCAATGAAGATGTTAAAATCGCGTTTGTATGAGTTTGAGCTAATGAAAAAGAGCGAAGAAAATAACAAAGTAGAAAAGAGCGATATCGGCTGGGGACATCAAATTCGCACCTATGTGTTGTTTCCATTTCAGCAAGTAAAAGACAATCGCTCAAACATCGCCTATTCGCAAGTAGATGCGATTTTAGATGGCGATCTAAAAAAAGTAATAGAAGAAGTTTTAATCTCACAATCTAACCAGAAAGGATAAAAAATGAACGAAGAGGGAATTTTAGTAGCTTTAAAGCTAGGTGTAACAGATGCTGTAAAACAGCAATTAAGTAGAATTTTAAACAACTGCGATTTTGAGGCTGATGAGCTAAATCGTATCGTGCAACTAAACGATAAATTAGTCAGTTTTGACTCATATATCACTATGTCTAGCACGCATGATTATTTCAAAATCAAAAACGAAGCACCAAGCGTGGCTGGCAAAAAAGCCGTAATGGATATAGTTTTAGAGTGGTCAGAAAAATATAAGTTAAAAATCCAAAAAGTTCCAAACAAAGATACATATTACATCATCGGTAGATTTTAGGACTTTTTTATGAAATTTAAAATTTTATCTGTTTGTATAGCGGCGTTAGTTTTAGCGGGTTGTGGTGAAAAATCAATGTCAGCAAAACCTGTTAGAGACGTAACACCAACGCATTATGACCCTACAAAAACTCAGGCAAATAAAGCAACTGGGCTAAATTCATATACACGCGGAAGTTGCGCAAATCCAGCGCATTGCGAGAGCGTGGGAGATAACTATTATGCAAAAGGTGATTTTACGTCGGCTGTATATG
>CAUUFG010000044.1:0-12406 GCA_963544335.1 uncultured Campylobacter sp. | reverse complement strand
TCGCGCTCAAAAATGCCGGATGTGAGATCGACTTTGAATTGGTTTGGGGGTGGAGACTATGATCTTGAGGAACCTTTTATTTGGATCAAAAGAGCAGAGCAGAGATAAATTTGCAAGATACTTTTCGCCAAAAAGGAATTGATTTTCCATTAAATTCTTTTTGGTGTTGCATTATTGGCACAAAAATTTAGGTTGTAAAATCAAAGAGTAATGGCGAAAATGAGTAACTTAAATGGTGCTCTTCACATTGGCGTTTTAAACCATAAATTAGCCAAACAGGGCTAATTTGAATTTCAAAAATAGCACTCATTCAAACAGGCTAAATTCATCGTTTTTTACGTGCAGAATTTCGCTAAAATCGCTACTTTCGCCCAAAATCAGCGCGTATTTATACTCTTTGCTTTGCAACGCCAAAAGCTCAAATCGGTCGCGAATTATCAAAATTTCATCTCGTGTATAACTTTGTAAAAAGTCAATTTGCGCCTCAAAAGCTATCTCATCGCTTTCAAAAATCAGCACTTTTTCGCTCATTCCAAATGGTAAAATTTCAAATTTTGAGTTGATAAAAAACGGTTCAAAGTGGCGAAATTCGCGCAAATCACCAAATTTTAGCTCGAAATTTTGCTGCTTGGCAAAATTTAAAAGTCCGCAAATTTCGTCTAAAAAAAACGGTGAAATTGCCAAATTCCTATAAATTTTATCGTCAAAAACAAAGCTAGAATTAAACAACTGTGGTGATAAAAGCTCAAAATCCCTATTTTTTTCTAATCGTGTAAAATTTGTTGCAATCAAATGGAGATTTTCGCCAAAAACAAAACTCTTATTTAATGCAGAGAAAATTTTCACAAAATTTTCTCTTACATCATCATTTAAAAATGTTCCAAATTTAATCAAATTTGAAATACACGCGATTTGCGCGCTAAATGGTGATAAACAGATAAATTTTAGCTCTTTTTCATTGGCAAAATATTTTGTAAGCTCAATTATGGCGCGAGTTAAATTTTCAACACAAATATAGGCGATTTCGTCGCTTAAAATCTCGCATTTACCAGCAAAAATAATCGCATAAGCACCATTTTCGATCGCTATTTTTTGAGTATTTTTATCAGTTTGCGTGGCGAAAAACGCACTCGCTAATCTTGCTTCACTAGGCGTAAAAACAAAACTTTCCACGCTTGAAATTTGCGGTTTTGTAAGCATTTTGCCATCAATTAAACGTGCTAAATTTATGATATTCATTTGCTAATTTGACCTTTAAATTTACGCGCACTAGGGCAGAAAAGCTTCGCGCACGCTGTTATATTTGACATCAAATTTAGTTTTAAATTCGCGCCAATTTCTTGGCAAATCTCATAAAATTTGCCACAAATTATCCTACAATCGCGCCATTTTTTACAGGTGAGAGCGTCGAAAGTAGCGTTAATTTTCCATCTTCTGCGCTCAAAATCATGCCCTCGCTTATATGCCCAAAAATTTTGGCTGGTTTTAAATTTGCTAAGACGCAAACTTGCTTTCCGACTAATTCGCTAGGAGTGTAAAATTTGGCGATTCCACTGATTATTTGACGAGGCGTATCTTCGCCTAAATCGATTTTAAATTTGAGTAATTTCTCGCTACCAGCGATGTTTTCGCACTCTAAAATCGTGCCTACTTTAATAAGAGATTTTTTGAAATCATCTATTTTAATTTGTGAAATTTCTGGCTCATTTTGCGTTGTGGTTTTAGAAATTTCGCTAGAAATTTTCGGCGGGGTATCTAAAAGCTCATTTTCCACTTTTGCAAATAGCGGTTCGTTTTGGCGTGAGATAAAATCTAAAATTTCGCCATTTTTTATCAAACGCGTATAAAAAATAGGCGAAATTTCAAACCCAAGCGCACTTGCGATTTTGTCGCAAGCGCGAGGCATAACAGGCGAAAGAAGCATTGCTACGCGCGCAAGTAAATTTGCGCAAAGTCCCACAAGAGCGCACGCTTTGTCTGTTTCGCCGTTTTTCATCAAATTCCACGGCTCGTATTTTGTGATGGATAAATTTGCCAAATTTAGCACCTTCCAAAGCTCTTCTAAAAATTTACTTGTTGAAATTTCATTGATAAATTTGAGTGCATTTTCTATAAATTCTTGTGCCAAATTTAGCTCATCGGTGAAAAATTTCGTTACATTTTTAGAGTTTATTTCGTTTGATGAGTATTTTGAACTCATGCCGTTAATTCGCCCCAAAAGATTACCCAAATCGTTGCAAAGTTCGCCGTTGATTCGCGTGATAAAGGTGCGCTGAGAAAAGTCGCCATCTTGTCCAAAGGGCACCTCGCGTAGCAAAAAGTAGCGGAATTGTTCTAACCCGTATGCGTTTGCCACTTCGCGCGGATTGACGACATTTCCTAGGCTTTTGCTCATCTTTTTGCCATCTCTAGTCCACCAGCCATGCGCTCCGATATGGCGCGGTAAATCAACGCCAAGGCTCATCAAAAACGCCGGCCAATAAACAGCGTGAAAGCGCAAAATATCCTTTCCCACGAGATGGGTTGTGTTTTGCCAAAACTCCATTTTTTCGCCATCTCGTAAAAATCCTAGCGCGCTTGGATAGATTAATAAAGCATCAAGCCACACGTAAATCACATGCTTTGGATCGTTTATAATCTCAGGCAATTTTATGCCCCAATCAAAACTCGTGCGCGTGATGGATAGATCTTTTAATCCGCCTTTTACGAAATTTACAATCTCATTTTTTTTGGATTTTGGCAAAATGCAATCATTATTTTCATACCATTTCAACAGCGCGTCTTGATAGTTTGAGAGGCGGAAAAAGTAGCTCTCTTCTTTAACTATTCGCGTTTTTTTGCCACAATCTGGACAAAATTCGCCATCAATTAGCTGGTTTTCAGGGAAAAAACTCTCACAGCTCACACAATACGATCCGCTATATTCGCCCTTGTAGATGTCGCCTTTTTTATACATAATCTCAAACGCATTTTGCACGGTTTTTTTGTGCTCGTCGCTTGTTGTGCGCACAAACGCATCGTAGCTAATCTCAAATTCGTCCCATAAATTGCGAAATTTAGCAGAAATTTCATCGGCATATTCGCGCGGTGTGAAATTGCGCGCGCGCGCTGCTTCTTCTATCTTTTGTCCGTGTTCGTCTGTGCCCGTCATAAAATAGACTTCATCGCCTTGCAATCGCCATAAACGCGCCAAAGTATCGGCAATAATAGTCGTATAAGCGTGTCCGATGTGCGGGACGTCATTTACATAATAAATCGGTGTTGTTATAAATTTTTTCATCTTTTTCCTTTAAAAATTTAAAAATCAAAGTCGCTGTTTTCGCCTTTTGAAAGCATCTTGTAGGTGTTTTCTACGTAAGCGTCGCGAATAGCGCAATATAGGAGCTTTTCGCAGTTAAAACAGCTTGTAAATCCGTGTGAATTTTGGCAAATTTCAAGCTCGTTTTTAGCATTATCAAAATCGGCTTGAAGTTTTGTGTTGTTTTCCATTTAAATTTATCCGTAAATTTCGTGAAGTTTTACGATCTCGTATTTTGAGCCAAAAAAACACGGCGTGGTTTGGTGAATTTTTGTGATTTTTATCTCAAATAGTGTTGAGTTTTTTCCATCGCTAGTCGCTCCATTTGCGCGCTCATAGATGAATGCAAATGGCAACACCTCAAACGTAACGCGCAACTTTCCTTGTGTGTGATCTGATGTGGCTGGATAGCTAAATAACCCGCCACCTTTTAATAAAATTTGGTGCAAATCAGCGACCATTGCGCCTGAATATCTTAGTCTATAACCCTCATCAAATAAAGATTGCACGAGCTTTTTATGTGTGGTGCTCCAGTTTTGTTGAGTTGCGCCAGTTGCGTTTAATTTGCCCTTTTCGTTTAATTTTAATTCGCGGATAAATTCAAATTCGCCAGCCCTATTTAATCGGTAAAGCTTTGGTGTATCGATACAAATTACCAGCTCTAATCTGGGTCCATACACCGCATAAATGGCGCATTTTAGGGCATTTGGCTCGATTTTTCCATCGTAAATTCCAAAAATTGAGCCCACGCTTAAATTTACATCAACAAGGCTTGATCCATCAAGCGGATCATAAGCTATGATGAAATTTGCATCTTCATTGATTGTTAAAATTTCATCTTTTTCTTCGCTAACTAGGGCTTTTACGCTACTATTTTTGCTTAAAATTTCGGTTATTATTGTGTCTGATTTTACGTCTAATTTTAGCTGTGTGTCGCCTGTGTAATTTTGATTTTGCGTGTATGAAAGGTCGGTAAATTTAACTTCATCGGCGATTTTTATCGCGATTTCTTTGATTGAATTGATAATCTCTTGCATATTTTTTCCTTAAAATTAAAAACGCGCGATTATAACAAAATAGAGTTTTACAAAGCCTAAATTTTGCTACAATTGCGCGAAATTTATAAAAGGTTTACATATGAAAAAACTAATTTTGCCCGCGCTTTTGGTGATTTTTGGCGGTTGTGTTGATAAAAATTTCGCGCACGATCCGCAAAAAAACGAGATTTTAGCCTACACGAAAAAATTTGAATTTATAAAGCCAGATAGACGCTACGTCGCGCTTGCTAGCTATATAAATCCTGCTTTGATTTTAGACGAAAATGATACGCGCGAATATATTTTGCTCTCATATTTTCCAGATGATGCGCCACGCGAAAACTCCGTAAAAATTAATGGCGTAAGTGCTAAATTTGAGCCTTTAAATGATGGCTCAAAGATGTTGAAATTTAGTGATTTTTCTATGAAATGGGGAGCTCATGCGCAGATTGTTGCCCCACAAATTGTGGCTGATATGTTAAATCTAAGTTATCAAACAAATAGCGGGATAAAAGTAAATTTTGCAATTAGAAAGGTTGCAAAATCAATGTATTGGAATCCAAAAATCAAGCTAAAAGATTGATAAATTTGGATGCAAATTTAGGTGAATTGGCGCGAAATTTTAAGATAAATTCACGTCAAATTTGATTGTTATTTATCCGTAAAATCTGCTGTTTTAATCGCCATTAAATTTTTCTACCTTAAAAACGTGCTATATTTGTTTTTCATAGCTCTTAATAAAACTCAATTTTTCACCCAGCGCGGATTAAAATTTTTATCTGTATAAATGTGCGGATTTTGTTTTTATAAAGGTAAAACGGACGTTTTTTGTTTTGTGAAAATTGCGCGAATTTACATGAAATTACCGCTAAATTTCATGTAAATTTAAATCAAATTTTATTCGCGCTGGGTTAAAAAATTTGGCACTAAATTTCATACCAAATTTCAAAGCGCAAATTTAGCGAATAAAATCGCTATTTTGTGGCACAAGCAGATCATCAAGTAGCTTTCGCACCGATACATTTTCACCTAAAATTTGGCTATAAACGACAAAATTGCCCAAAACACGCTTGCCGTATTCGCGACTCTCTGCGTATGCGACTAGCTCCATCGATAAAAACGGCTCAAATTTCCCGCGCTTAAACAGTTCCTCTCGGCGCAATGTCTTACGTGTAAAACCAAGCCCACCATTGTAAGCATACGCAATAAAAACGGGGCTTTTTAGCGATTTTTCAAGATAATCTAGGTGAATATTGGCAAATTTGTATGCTATTTGCGGATTAAACATATCGTCTTGATCAAAATTTGGTATCGCGTATTGCTTTGCTATGTCATTTGCGACAAACGGCATAAACTGCATCATTCCAAGCGCATACGAAATCGAAACCGACGCCGGGACAAATCGGCTCTCTTGCCTAGCGATCGCCAAAATCAGTGCCTTTCTGCGCGTATCGCCATCGCCGATATGCTCCATAAACGGCATTGCGTAGATATTGTCTTTGTAGCCGCCGATGATATTTTGCATATACGCCCACTCGCCGATTGTCGATTTTGTGTCAAATTTCGTCGCGAAATTGCGTAGTTCGCTCGGGCTCATTTTGTCGGCTTTTGCCTTTGTTTTTACCCATAAAAATGGATCCGTGTTGTCATAGCCTGCTAAATTTTCGCGCGAAGGTTGCGGAATAATGAGATCTAAATTTCTAATCCCAAGCGTCTCTTTTGCATAGAGTGAATACAAATTTACATGGCTAGAATTTGCCAGCTCGCGCAAAATTTTCTCATCTTTGCTGATTAAGTAGGTCCAAAATTTGGCGTTGTCGCGTCTGTGTGGGGATTTGTTTAGTGTCTGTTGTGCGCGATAAAATAGCGCGTAGGCGTTGTCATTTTTGCCATGCATTAGAGCATTTATTCCCGCCCAAAAAGCCCCCTCACCACGCGCATAAGTAGCGTCTATTTTTGCAAAAGATGCGCGGAGTTTTGGCAACTTTTTATTTATCACTAAATCTTGCATAAAATCGCCAAATTTCTCATAAGATGTCAACTTTGAAGCAAATTCGTGCGATAAATTTATATCAAATTTGGCGTTTTTATCTGTGTCGTAAATTTTAAAAAATCCACTCACATTTTGTGTAGAAATCAGATGTTCTAGCGGATTTTTTTCCCGCATTGCGTAGATTAAATCTATTTGTTCGCTCGATTTTCCAAATTTTGCGACCAGCTTATTTAGCGCGTTTTTATCTAAATTTTGAGCTATTTTTTGCGTTAAAAGCACTGTTAAGCAGCTAGAATTTGCGTCTAATAGGCTAAATTTGGCGCAACCTTTTTTTTGTACAGGAAGCGCGCCAAAAATCCGCGCCATCTCTTTTCCTGCTTTGCCTTTGTTGCGATAAATTTCATATCGTAGCTCTTTCATTTGAGTTTTGTCGTATTTAGTTTGAGTTAAAAGCCTATGAATGTAGTAGTCTTTTGCGAGTGATTTTGGCTCATCTTTTATCTCTTCATAGCTTTTAATCTGTGCATTTAGCGTCAAAACCGCCAAAAATAGGGCGTAAAATGCAAATTTCAATATATGCTCCTTGCTAAGTTTAATATCATAAAATCTAAAAATTGAAGTGCGATTATTATCACAAGTGGCGAAAAATCGATCCCGCCAAAGCTAGTGGGTATATTTTTTCGCACTAAATCAAATAAAGGTTCGCTCAAAATGTAGAAAAATCTAACGATTTTACGCGCCAAAGGGTGCGCCAAATTTAGCGGTAAAAAGCTGATTAAACACGCAATTATTATGATAAAAATGTAAATTTGAATCAAAAAATGCAGAGCAATCACAAGCAAATTTAAAATACTCATAGTGCTACAACCGCGCGAATTTCATCGCGTATTAGCGGGAAAAGTTCGCTAAGCTCTGGGCCGTGTTCGCTGTTTGTTAAAAGTAGTCTTAAAGGCATAAAAAACGCCTTTCCTTTAAGTGCGCTTTTTTTCATCAAATTTGATTTAAATTCGTTAAATTCGGCTGGAATTTCACTCTCATTTAAAATCAAATTTCTTAAAATTTCAGCATTTTCGCGCCACTCTTCGCTAATCTTTTTTGGTGAAAAAATAGCTGAAATTTTCGCGCTAATCTCTGGGATTAGGCTACTTTCTTGCGTATAAAATCTAATCAAATTTGCGCGCGAAATCTCTAGCGAAAAAAGCTGTGCTAAACGCTCATCGCTTGCACGTTTTATATGTTCGCGGTTGATTTGTGCTAGTTTCGTGATGTCAAATTTGGCTGGATTTTTTGATATTTTTGTGATGTCAAACCACTGCGCCGCCTCTTCTATCGTAAAAATTTCGCAAGGCGTTTTATTTCCCAATAAAATAAGATAATTTGCGATCGCTTCTGGCATGTAACCGCACTCTAATAGCCATTTTACCGACGATGAGCTATCGCGTTTGCTCATTTTTTTGCCTTCGTTATCTAGGATAATTGGCAGGTGGGCATACTGGATTTTTTCGCTAAAACCAACACACTCTCTTATCCACTCTTGTTTTGGCGTGTTGCTTACGTGATCTTCGCCACGTATTACAAATGTAACGCCTTCTAACATATCATCAATCGCACACGCGAAGTTATATGTTGGCGTTTTATCTTCGCGCATGATAACAAAACTATCGATATTTTCAGGCTCAAACGAAATTTCTCCTTTAATTGCGTCTTTAAATTTCATCGTGCTGGCGGGCTTTTTCATGCGTATTACAAATGGCTTTTCACACTCTAAAACCTGCTCATCACTAAGCCTTTCACACGTGCCATCGTAGCGGTATGCTTCGTCATTTTGCTTTGCTAGCTCCTTTTTTTGCGTCAAAATTTCACTAGAGCAAAAGCAACAAAACGCCTTTTTATCCATTAGAAGTTTGTGCGCAAATTCGCGGTGAAATTTGAGATTTTTGCTTTGGTAATAAAGCGTTTGCCACTTGATACCAAATTTATGCAAAATTTCTTGAATTTCTTCTTCTTTTCCCTCAATATTTCGCGCTGTGTCGGTGTCTTCTATGCGTAAAATAAAGCCACTTTTATCTTTTATTGAACAAATATAGTTAAAAATTGCGGCGCGCAAATTTCCAATATGCATATCGCCTGTTGGTGATGGGGCAAAACGATACATTTTTGATCCTTGTTTGTAAAAATTAAGGCGCAATTATACACGATTAGCGTGCAAAATGGCGAAATTTTGGCTAATATACGCGCACAAATTTAACAAAAATTTAAAAAAGGCACGAGATGAGAAAGCTAATTTCACGTATTTTTGGCGCGATTGCCGATACGAAATTTCCTAAATTTATACAAATTTTTATCAACGAAAAATATGTAAATTTCTTTAAAATTGATATGAGTGAGTTTGAAAATTTGCGAAGTTTTCCAACTCTTAATGCGCTTTTTACTCGCAAATTAATCAAACCGCGCCAAATCCCCACCCAAAAAGATGCGCTGATTTGCCCTGTGGATAGTGAAATTTTATCTTTTGGCAAGGCACAAAAAACTAGTGCGATTAGCATAAAAGGGCGCGAATATGAGATAGATGAGCTGCTTGATGAGAGCTTTGAAAATTGCGAGTTTGAATATGTAAATTTCTATCTTTCACCGCGCGATTATCACCACTATCACGCCCCTTGTGATCTGCAAATTTTATCTGCGCTTTATATCCCTGGCGCGCTAAAATCGGTGGCGAAAAGTGCGCTTTTGAAAACGCCAAATTTATACGCTAAAAACGAGCGAGTGATTTTAAAATGCGTGGCGAAAAATGGCAAATTTATCTGGCTTGTGTTTGTTGGGGCGCAAAATGTTGGGCGCATGAAATTTGATTTTGATGAGAGCATTAAAACAAATGCAAAAAACGGGCTGAAATTTGAGCGAAAATATGAGAATTTGCATGTTAAAATTGGCGAACATTTGGGTAATTTTGAGCTTGGCTCGACGCTTGTGTTATTGGCACAAAGTGGCGCGATAGAGATTATAAATGATAAAAATATTGTTAAATTTAGCGAAATTTTAGGAAAAATTAAATTTTAATTATAAATTCACGAAAAAAACAGTAAAATCGCCCCCGAATTTCCATTTTATAGATGTATAAAGGAGTGAAGATGAGTAGAGCTTTTACGATGATTGAACTAATTTTTGTGATTGTAGTGCTTGGAATTTTGGCTGGTATAGCGATACCTAAACTTGCGGCGACGCGCGATGATGCGACGCTTGCTGCTATGAGAGCTAATCTTGCGACGATTATGACTGCCGTGCAAACGCAACACGGGGCTGATTTAATCGCCGGAAATAGCGCGTGGAAGACGTTAAATTTTACAACAGCCAATAAAGATGCAAATACGCATTATAATCTTAGCTCTTTGCTATCAAAACCTATGAAAATAGATGCTGATTGCTCAAAAACACGCAATGGTTTTTGTGGCGGAAAAGATAATGAAGTTACAATAGTCGTTGGCGGTAAACGAACCACGGTTAAATTTACAAAAGATGGAACATTTGATTGCGGTGATGATAAAGCCGGTGTTTGTAAATAACTTTTTATAAAAATCTTTTAATGTATTATAAAATCGCGATTTTAGGGGTAAATTTAACCCCTTTAATCTACTCTTCAAATTTAGTTTTAAAGCCTTTTTCTATTGTTTTAGTCCCTGTAAAAAATAAGATTGTTCGCGGTGTTGTCCTATCTGATAGCGAAAAATTTGGCTTAAAAACGCTCGAAATTTTAAGCCAAACAGATGAATATTTCACGCAGATTCAAGTAAATTTAGCCAAATTTTGCGCGCAATATTACGTGTGTGAAATCGGCGTGGCATTCGGACTTTTTACGCCAAATTTAAGCGATAAGCGGGTAGAAAATTTGTTATCAAATAAGGCTTTAAATGAAGATTTGATTCAACAAACCAAAAACGACGCGCGAAATTGTGATGAGATTTTTAAATCTCCAAAATTAAACGAAACTCAGCAAAAAGCATTTGATTTTTGCGAACAAAACCAGAGTGCTTTAATTTTTGGCGATACGGGTTGCGGAAAGAGTGAAATTTATATTTCGATTATCACAAAGTGCCTAAATGCGGGGCGTCAGGCACTATTTTTGATGCCTGAAATCTCTTTAACTCCACAAATGGAACGCAGGTTGCGCGAGTATTTTGGCGAAAATTTAGCTATTTGGCACTCAAAAATTTCACCTACAAAAAAGGCTCAAATTTTGGCCGATTTTTATGATAAAAAGATAAAACTCATAGCCGGGGCTCGTTCGGCGCTGTTTTTGCCTTTTGAAAATTTAGGTCTTATTATCGTCGATGAAGAGCACGATGATAGCTATAAATCAAGCGAAAATCCGCGTTATAACGCCCACGATCTAGCACTTTTTATCGCAAAAAAGATGAATATTCAAATCGTACTAGGCTCTGCGACACCGCTTTTAACAAGCATGCAAAAACACCCGCATTTTCGCATAAAAGGGACATTTTTCAAAAGCGAAAAAGAGTTTATTTTTGATAAAAACACTACTCAAATTTCGCCCGTTATTCGCGCTAAGCTACGTGAATGCATCGAAAATCACCACCAAGCGATTATTTTTTTGCCAACTCGCGCGAATTTTAAATATGTATCTTGCTCAAATTGCGGTGAGCTCATAAAGTGCCCGTATTGCGCTGTTGCGATGAGTTTGCATGCGGATAAAAATATGCTTAAATGCCACTATTGCTCTCATACTCAATTTTTTGGTGCCCCGTGTGCGAAGTGCGGTAAAAGCGAGTGGGTGCATAGAAAAATCGGCACAAATGAACTGATTTCGCAATTTAAAAGCGAATTTAAAGATGTTAAATTTGCCAAATTTGATCGCGATGAGATTACGACGCAAAAAAAGCTAGAAAAAGCACTTCGCGATTTTAACGACGGCGCGATTGATGTGCTTATTGGGACGCAGATGCTTAGCAAAGGGCACGATTATCACAATGTGCGATTGTGCGTGATTATGGGGCTTGATGATATGCTTGGGTATGCCGATTTTATGGCGCGTGAGCGGACTTTGGCGTTGGCGATTCAGCTTAGTGGGCGTGCTGGGCGGATGGGGCTTGGGCGCGTGATAATTCAGTCGATGCAGAGCGAATTTTTTCGTGCGTATGTGGAAAATTATGATGGATTTTTGCGTGATGAGATGATTTTTCGGGCTAGATTGTATCCGCCGTTTGCGCGGTTGATGCGGATTTTGATTAGCGATAAGAGCGATGAGAGAGCTTATAAAATTATGAATGAGTGTGTAAATAGCCTAAAAATGGCTCAAAAAACTCTAAATTCGCACTTTAGAGCAGAAAATGAGCCTAAAATTTCACAAAATTCAGATGAGATTCGCGCCGATGTTGTCGCAAAAAATAGTGCTGATTTTAATCTAACTGGTGTGAAAAATGGTGGATTAGATGAGGCGATTAAGATTAAAATTCGTGCCGATTTGCTAAAAGAATTTGACGCAAAAGAGCCAAAATTTGAGATCATAGGCTACGGAAAAGCGCAAATCGAATATATCGCGTCGAAATTTCGCTATCAAATTTTGCTTCGTGCAAACGATTGGCGGTTTTTAAATTTTGCGGCGAAAAAGTGCGATTTAAGCAAGGTTCAAATCGATCCAGACCCGATAAATTTTAGTTAGATGTGGCTAAGATGAGCAAAATTTTGTGAGTTTTAGAGATTTAAGAGCTAAAAATTATTGTGTGGCAAAGCTGAATTAAAAGTAATTTAAGCTCTAAACAGTTCGTGCGTTAAGTTATTTTTTGCGTAAAAAATTTAAAACATGTTTGCTTAAAAAATGCATGAAAAGTAAAAGAAATTTGGAATAAATTTGCTTTTGAATAGATGTTTGTAGGTGGGCGCATTTAAATTAATGTTTGCAAAGTGAGCGCAATAATAGCTCTCGCCGATGCGTGTTATGAGCTTGTTGTCTTAAAAATTTGCTTCGCGGTTTAGAAATTATCTCTTTAAAAAGCTGTAAAAATTTGTTTTAAAAGCTTAAATTAAATCTTAAAAGATTTTAGATATTTGTGTTTTAAACTA
>CAUUFG010000043.1:0-12564 GCA_963544335.1 uncultured Campylobacter sp. | reverse complement strand
ATCAATGCCGCAAAACTCCTACTCTCTAAAATTATCTCATAACTTTATCCAGTAGCGATTTATAGCTATCCACCACATCATAGACCACGCTAGCATTACTAATAGCCTTAAAATGCTCCTTTGCGCAGTGAATTTTAGACTCTTCGATTTGGCGAAGCTGCATAGAGCTCATAGATCCTTTTGTTTCTGCGACAAAATAAATATGCTTAATATCGCCCTCATAAAACGCGATCGCCCAGTCGGGATTGTATTTTCCAACAGGTGTATTTATATAAAAGCTGTTTGGAAGCTTAACATAAACGGCAACATCATTGCTTCTATCTAGATCCATTGCAAAATTCTTCTCATTTGTCGAGTCATATACGACATGATCGTAAAGGTGCTTTTTTGTTTTGAGCGCATTTTTGCCCAGCTGAGCTTTTATTGTAGGATCTGTAAAAACCGCAGTATCGTATTTTTCATCTAGCGCATTATAGGTAATGTGTTCTACAATCGCAGTCGCCTTTTCATCATTTATAAGAGCGGCTGTTTTTATGATAAATTCCTCAGGATTTGACTTAAATTTTTCAAACGTTTCAGGTTTTATGCCTTGAAGAATTTGGATAATATCTTTTCTTGTAAGCTCTGTCTCATCTACTAATTTTCCTATTAAGTCATATTTGATGTTTGAATTTAGGGCTGTTGTGTGATTGTGATTTTTTGCTTCTTCTTTGATGAATGATTCCCCAGACTTTAACTCTTCTTTTGAGCGAATTTGCTCCATTGCTCCTGTTTCAACTCTAAAGTAAATTTTTGAAACATGCAAATTTTTATCCAAAGACGCAATTGCCTTTTTTATAAGCTCATTCGTATCAAAATTAACAACATATACGGATTTTGAGTTGATCTTGTTCCATAGCTTCTTAAATTCAGGCATAGCAAGTTTTTCTTCATCAACTAAGAGCTCAACGTTATTTTTACGTGCATCTTCAGGCATCATCGCTTTGCTATCATAAACAGAATCGATAATCGCGATAACAGATTGCGAAAAATCGGCTACTTCATCGGCAAGTTTTATATTGGCATTTGCCTTATCTTCATAATATTTATCAGTTAGCGATCCTTGTTTGTCTATATAACCTTCCGTGCGCAAACAAACGTATATTTCTCTAGCGGTATCGTTAGTTATCGTATCGCTATTGCCATTTAAATCGGTGATTGCTTTATTGATAAACAGCTCAGGTGTTATAGCTTGTGGTCTATCCGCGACAATCTCGGCAAGCTCACTTTGAAGAGCTTTAGCAAAACTATCATAGCTTTCACTAGCGATTATGGTAAGCAAATTTACATTATGGACATCATTTCCAAGCACGTTAGTATCCATGCGCTCACCATTTTTATTCACACAAAGCCTAAGCCCACGGCCGACCTCTTGACGCTTTCTTGTTTGGCTTGTGCTTTGCTTTAGAGTGCAAATTTGAAATACATTAGGATTATCCCAGCCTTCACGAAGCGCAGAGTGAGAGAATATAAATCTAACCGGAGATACCTTTGGATCGCAATCAAGCAAAAGTTCTTTATTTTTCATGATAAGATCGTACGCATCAACGTCATCGGTCATACTCTCTTTGCCCGATACTTTAGAATCGATCATTTTGCCTTTTTTATCGATAGAAAAATACCCCGCATGCGTGCTTTTAGCTGATATAAATTTAAGATACTCTGCGTAATTATCCTCGTTTGTATTAAGCTCTAAATTTTGCGTAATATTTTTGTATTCTTCTTCAAAAATATCAGCATATATGCCGTTTATCTCTTCGCCTGTTTCATTATATTGCCTATATTTAGCTACTTCATCGATAAAAAATAGCGAAAGTACTTTGATGCCTCTATGAAATAGCTCACGCTCTCTTTGAATGTGCGAAATAATAGTCTCTCTTATCTGTATTCGGCGAAGTTGATCTTCGCTTACGCTACCGATAACATCTCCAGCGTAAATTTTAATGCCATTAAGAAATTCCACAGAGCTATCGCGCCCGTCGATTTTTGAGATAATAAAGCCATGTTTGTACTCTTGCAATTGACCTGAGTTATCGTATAGATTGTATTTCTCGCTTACTTTTTTTGTGATCTTGCGGATGCCATTTTTGCCTTTGTAGTCAAACTCAATCGTAGCGGTTGGTGCTGATTTTGAGAGATTGATACCCTCAAGATAGACATAACTTTGCGTAGCTGTGCTGCCTGATTCTGTGATACCTTTGACTGCGATTTTTTTAACGAGACGTTTATTATATGCCTCCATAGCGTCTAGGCAGTAGATCATATTGTAGATACTATCGCTTTTATGTGTAGCGGAATATCGAAGCGTCATTAGCGGATTAAATTGTTTTAAGTTTTCCTTTGTCTGTGCGCCTTCTACGGATTGGGGCTCATCGATTATAATGATAGGATTTGTCTTGGCAATTATATCGATTGGTCTGCGAGAATGAAACCCATCAAGCTCCATGTGAATTCGCCTTGCGTCTTTTCCTTTTGCGTTAAAGGCTTGAGAATTTATAATCATAACGTTTATAGAGCTATCCGATGCAAACTGATCGATTTGGGTAAGCTGAGCGGAATTGTAGATAAAAAAGCGAACTTTTTTGCCATATTCTTCGGCGAAATGATCCTGTGTCATCAAAAACGACTTATACACGCCCTCACGTATAGCAATACTTGGCACGACGATAATAAATTTGCTCCAGCCATAGTGTTTATTTAGCTCAAACATCGTCTTGATATAGGTGTAGGTTTTGCCGACTCCTGTTTCCATTTCGATTGTTAGATTGTATCTACCTTCTAGTTTGGCGGAAGGCTTGATTTGATTATCTCTTTGTATTTTTTGTATATTTTCTAAGATGATTTTATCGTTTAGAACGATTTTTTGATTGCTCCAGCCAGTAAATTCCTCTTTAAACTCTATAAACTGATAATCCCCTTTATCTATCATATAGGTTGGCACTAGATATGGTTGCCCAGCGAATACATCAACCACGGCTTTAGCGGCATCGGCTTGAAATTTTTGATGTTTAAATTGCAGTTTCATATCAATTGCTCCTTATATTACTTTTACTCTAGTGTTTGGTGAGAGCAGTTTGAAAATCTCTTTTATGTTGATCTTTGATGGGCTATTTGCAAAGCTAGTATCTCTAAAGACCGCGCGAAGTGGACGTTGCTTTGCGATCTGTATTACCGCATTTTCAGAGATATTTTCATCAAAACAAGCGATCAAATCCCCATCGTTGTAATTATGTATCGCGCAGCCTTCGATATTTTCGCAAGTGTATGGAAGTGATAGCAAAAGCCCCCATTCTAGCAAACAACCAAAAAGCAAGTCTAGATCGCTCCTATCTGATTTGACATTTGAATCAAGCTTAAAGAGTAGATCTTGGCTGTATTCGCTCGGGCTATAATAGATATCTCTCATATTTGTATCATCTAGCTTAAGCACTCTAAAGCCTATATCTAAATTTTCAATGCCCTCTTTGTCTTTATTCTCTTCGAAAATTTTCTTACCGGCGCGTCGTATGCGCTCTTTGCCTATTTCGCAGATGTTTTTATAGCCCGCTTTATAGGCTTGGCTTGTTTTATCTGTTTTTTCAGGAAGTTGCACCATGATAAATTTACGATTTCCGCCGTCTTCTAAATTTTGAGCCATTACAGCGTGAGCAGTTGTAGCTGAGCCACTAAAGAAGTCTAGGATAACTCCATCACCATCATCAATCATCTGAACAAGTCTTTTAAGTAGCTGAATTGGCTTTTGACCATTAGGAAATGATATTCCAGATTCATTTGCTAAATTATTATAGTTAATATCATCCCACAGATTTCCTGCGTTATCTAGTTTATAAATTCCATCGCTTTCAATTGATACAACTTCTTTTAAATATGTAACCATATTTCGAGCCATATCTTTGTAGTAAATTGTTGTTATTTGATCTGCATTTTTTCCTTTAGTTGGAATATAATCAATACTTATAAGTTCAGACGAAATATTTACTGATTCTTCAATTACTCTTGTTCTGATTGAAGTCTGTGCATTTGTAGTCCTAAATACATTGTCAATATTGGCATAATATGCTTTTTTCAAATCGCCACCAAATTTATTTTCAGCAATTTGTTTAATTGACTGAAACTGATAATTTGAATGTGAGTAAATTTTTATTTCATCACCATTGCCAGCAAAAATTGTCTTGATATATTTTCTTTCTCCTGTAGAGACTAGCACACTAGTATATTTCCAACTTTTACCCTCATCTACATAAGCTTGAATAAAGTTCATCAGCTCTTGTCTTTTTTTTGGCATTTTGTTTATCAAAAAATTTGATGTTCTTTTGCAATAAAACAACATATATTCGGTATTATTTTGAAGGCTCTTGCCCATATAGCTACCGCTAACACCTGCGACTTTAGTTTTAACGGAAATAAGATTGCAAAAATTCTCTCCACCAAAAACTTCATCGCAAATTTTCTTTAAATTTGCCTGTTCGTTATCATCTATACTGATAAAAATCACCCCGTCATCGCTAAGCAAATTTCTTGCAAGCAGTAGTCTTGGATAGATCATAGAGCACCAATCAGAGTGAAAACGCCCGTTGCTATCTGTGTTTTTAAACATGCGGTTGCCGACCTCATCGACCTCGCCTGATTTGTTTGCGTATTCGTCGCTACTCATCTTAAAATCATCGTTGTAGATAAAGTCGCTTCCTGTGTTATAAGGCGGATCGATATAAATCATTTTGACTTTGCCTAGATAGCTCTCTTGCAAAAGTTTTAAAACCTCAAGATTGTCGCCTTCGATATACAAATTTTGCGTGTCGTCCCAATTTACACTCTCATCTTTGCAAGGTCTAAGCGTCTTTCGTATCGGCTTGTTTGCCTCAATGATAGACGCCTTTTTGCCAACCCATGTAAATTCGTAGGCTTCTTTGCTCTCAATAACCTCTTTTGATAGCATTTGCTTTAGTAGCTCGAAATTTATGGCTTTTTTATATACCTTGTTCTCCGCTGTGCTATTTTCTTTATCTAACATTTCGGTTATGCAATTAGGAAAAATAGCCCCGATCTTTTCAATATTTTGGGCGGTAATATCTGCGCTTTGCATTTTCATTTTATCCATTGTTGTTTCTCCAAATTTGTTTTTTAAAAGTCGTTATGGTAATACAAATTTACTTTAAAAGCTTTGATTTTGTATATTTTTTGCTGTTGTGAATAAATTTAGTTTTTTAAAATTTGTCATTTGTCTTATATTTTTTGTAGAAATTTAGTGGCGTATTTAGTTTATTTTCTATTTTGTTATATGGAATTATTAAGGTGTTGGTAATACTTACTAAAACTGCGCGTAGAAATTTGCTTACGCCTAATTAGTTTTGGATTTTGCGAGTTTGAAATTTGGATTTTGGCATAAACTTCTTAGCAAAAGCCAAATTCGGCAATTTTGGATTGAGGCGATTTGTTTTAAATTTGACGCATATGCGGGATTTGTAAATTTCAAAAATTTAGCCTAAATTTTTGATGGCGATTTGATTAAATAAATTTGGTATTTTAAAACTTTTTTAATCTTTGAAAATGTTTGATTTTGTATTGCGCGCTGGGTTAAAAACGCTTACGATAAAGCTAGATTTAACCCGATAAATTTATCTTTCGATACTCTCTTTTTTGACCCAGCCAATTTTCCCATCGCTTAACATAATCTTAACAAAATCGGCATTTTCATCAAAAATTTTGACATTTTCGCGCTCTTTTGTGATGTAAAAAATCGTCGAATTTTTAATCGGCAGGATTTTGACTTGCGTATTTTGCGCGATAAAACCGGTGCTTGTTTGCTTTTGAAAATAAAAAAACGCGCTCACTATAACCAGCGCGATGATAAGTGGAGTGAGATTTCGCGATGTCAAAAACATGACAATCAACACGCCAACAAAAGTAAAAATCACGATTATTTTATATGTTTTAAACGAGCTTTCTTGCGGATTGATATCAGTTTGCGTGCTTAAATCATCTTTTTCAATCTTGACATTTAGCGAGAAATTTTCAAATTTTTGCGTTTGTAAATTAAAGTAGCTAAACGTAATATTCGTGACATTTTTATCAAAAATCAAAAAGGCAAAACCGCGCTGATTTTCAAGCGGACCATTTATTGAGCTCACATTTTGGCGTAAAATTTGGTCATTTTGTATATAAAAACTGCTTAAATCGCCACTTTTTGCGCTTAGTTGGATCGTCATCATGTTTGTTTTATCGTCAAATTCTGTCGTTTTGTGTGAGATAACTTTTAGCTCATCAGCCACGATGTGAGTGTAGTTTTCCTTTGTTGGGACTGGTGTAAATTTCGGATTTGGTGCTTTTTTGCTTGCTTTTTGAAAAAACTCACCGTTGCGCGTCATGATTAGGTTGATATCATTTAGCTTTGCTTGTGTGTCGTTTGCCTCAAAAAAAAGCGTCGTCTCAAAAAGCCCGCCACGCGTTTGAAACCAAGAGTATTTTTTCTCATTTAGCCACTTTAAAGATGGCGTTTTATCTAGTGTCAAATTTAAATCTACGGCGATATCTTGTTGAATATCGGCTTTTAAAGATAGCTTGTAAATTTGATTAACATACGCTGTTTTGGGGACTTTTGATGTTGTTAAGATGAGGTCTGTTATGCGAATTTCATCTTTTAAATCATCATCTTTGATATTTAAATTTTGCTCATCGGTTGGCGCAATTTTTTTGAGCTCATCAAGGCTTATTTCGCTATTCTGTGCAGGTTTTTCTAAATTTTGTGGTGCGGGCTTAGATGAGGTTTGAGGTTTGATATTTTTTAGCTCATCAAGAGAAATTTCATTTGGTGCGCTGAATGCAAGTCCAAAAAATAGCGTGAAAAAAAGAACTTTTTTTAGCAAATTAGTCCCTTTAACATCTTTAACCCATCATCGCTACCTAAAATTTGCTCACAAGCGCGCTCAGGATGAGGCATAAGCCCAAAAATTCGTCCGCTTTTATCGCAAATTCCAGCGATTGATTCTACTGAGCCATTTGGATTTAAAATTTCGCCAGTTTTATCGCAATAATTTAGCAAAATTTGATCGTTTTCTTTTAACTTATTAAGCCCATTTACATCTATATAATAGTTGCCTTCGCCGTGCGCGATAGGAATGTTTAAAATTTCATCTTTTTTGCAAAATTGCAGAAATTTATTTGAATTTGAAGCAACTTTTAGATGGTGATATTTTGAAATAAAGCTCAAATTTACATTTTTATTCATCGCGCCAGGCAGCAATCCAAGCTCTAAAAGCATCTGAAAACCATTGCAAATTCCTAGCAAATATCCGCCGTTTTTAGCGTGATTTATAACCGCTTGCATAACCGGACTAAATTTCGCAATCGCCGCTGTGCGTAGATAATCACCATGGCTAAAACCACCCGCTAAAACCACCAAATCAGCGCAAATTTCTCGCTCTTTGTGCCATATAATCTGAGTATCGCAACCTAGAATATCAAATGCGTATTTTGTGTCGCGTTCGCAATTTGTTCCTGGAAATAAAACAATAGCGACTTTCATATCACGATCTCATAATCTTCTATCACAGGATTTGCCAAAAGCTCATCGCACATTTTTTGAGCCATTTCGTGCGCGATTTTTGGATCATTTTGAGCTAGTTCAAATACGATTTGTTTCCCGATACGCACATTTGAAACACCATCAAAACCAAGAGAATTTAAAGCATTTTGAGTAGCTTTACCGGCTGGGTCTAAAACCCCGCTTTTTAGTTTTACATTAATAACAACTCTCATATTAAGCCCTATGATAAAATTCTTTTTAAAACTTCTTCATAGGCGACTTTTACATTGCCTAAATCTTGCCTAAATACATCTTTGTCTAATTTTTGGTTTGTATCGGCATCCCAAAAACGGCAACTATCAGGCGAAATTTCATCACAAAGCAAAATTTCTCCGTTTTCATCTTTGCCTAATTCGATCTTAAAATCAATCAATCTTAATTTTCTTTCGGCGAAAAATTTGACTAAAATTTCATTGATTTTGCGCGCGATATCTTTTAAAATTTCCAATTCGCTTTTATCTTTGACTGCGTTTAAAATCAAACAGTGCTCATCATTTAAAATCGGATCGCCAAGATCGTCATTTTTATAACAAAACTCAATAAGCGTAAATGGCAATTTTGTGCCGTCTTTTATGCCTAGACGTTTTGTAAGAGAGCCTGTTGCTACGTTTCTAGCGATTATTTCTAATGGGAAAATTTTGCATTTTTTTACAAGCTGTTCTGTTTCGTTTAGCGTCTCAACGAGTGCTGTTTTTATGCCGTTTTTTATCAAAAGATCAAAAATTATCGTTGAAATTTTGCAGTTTAATTCACCTTTTCCATCTTGTTCTGCCTTTTTTACGCCGTTAAACGCGGTTAGAGAGTTTTTGTATTCTGAGATTAAAAGCCCATCATTTTCGTTGATAGACCACATTTTTTTACCCTTGCCTTCGTAAATCAACTCTTTTTTACTCGCCTTCATTTTTCATCTCCTTTGCTTGAAGTTAAATTTAAAATTTTGACGCCGTCAATGGCTGTTTTTAGCTGAATATCATCTAAAATTTGTTTTTTTGTTATGATTTTTTTATCATCTTGCTTCTCTTTTTTGTCTTTATCTGTCTTTGTGTCGATTTTATCGAGCTCAGATTGTAAATGTTGCTTTAAATCTGCCTCTTTTATGGTAAATGTCGTCTCATCATCGGTTGCAACTTTTCCTGCGCTTACTAATATATCAGGCGTTACGCCTACTGCTTGAATCGAACGTCCGCTTGGTAGATAATAGCGCGCGATTGTTAGGCGCAAAGCCTCTTTTTCACTAACGGGCAAAATCGCTTGAACGCTACCTTTTCCAAATGTCTTTTCGCCGACGATTATCCCGCGTTTTAGATCCTGTAACGCCCCGCTTACTATCTCGCTAGCACTAGCACTTCCGCCATTTACTAGCACAACTAGCGGTAAATTTGTGATTTTTTTCGCGCTGTCTGCTTTGTATTCTATGTTTTCTTCTTTTTTTTGTCCGCGTTGAGAGACGATAACTCCGTTATTTACAAACAAATTTACAAGTCCTATTGCTTGATCTAATAATCCACCCGGGTTGTTTCGCAAATCCAAAATTATCCCCTTTATATCTTTGCTTTCGTTGATTATTTTTTTTGCGTCGGCGGTTACTTTTGCGTCGAAATTTGTTACGCGCAAATAGAGCATATTCTCATTTTCGATTGTTTTTGCATAGACTGATTGGGATTTGATAATATCGCGCGTGATTTTTACGTCAAATGGCTTATTTTCGCCCTTGCGCACTATTGTGATAGTTACGTCTGTTTTTGGTTTGCCACGCATTTTGCTTACAGCTTCATCTAGGCTCATTCCGATTGTTGAGTTGCCATCTATTCGCAAAATAACATCGTTTGCTTTTATGCCTTTTTTATCTGCTGGCGTGCCCTCAATTGGCGCGATTACCGTAAGTGCGCTATCTTTCATGCCGATTTGTATGCCAAGGCCTCCAAATTCGCCACTTGTTTGTTCTTGTAGATCTTTGAAATCTTTTTCATTCATAAAATTTGAGTGCGCATCAAGCTGTGATAGAAGTCCAGCGATACTTTTATCGACAACTTGCGATAAATTTAGATCATCAACATAACTATTTTCTACCATTCCGATTACTTTTGTAAGACGCGCTAGAGATTGCATTTTTGTCTCATTTTTGTGCGGATCGTCGTTTTGTTGTGCATTTAAATTTGCGCTAAAAATCAGCGCCGCAAGGGTAATAGAAGCAAAACCTAATGAAAACGAAATTCCTTTTTTATCCAAAATTTAGCTCCAAAGTTAAAATAAAGCCGTGATTGTATAATTTTGTATATAAATTTAAGGTAAAAAATGTAATTTTTGCATAATATTTTTAGCAAACATTGACAAGATTGCACTAAGGTTATATAATGCGGGCCGTATAAACTTCAAAGGAGTAAACATGTCAAATATCAATGAAATTTTAACCGATAAAATGAGTGAATTGCTATCAAATTCTATTTCTCTTGCGGTTACTTCCAAAAATCCTCAGTTGGAAATTTTGCACGTTTTGTGGGCGCTTTCTGCCGATTCTAGCTCTGTGCTAAATCAAATTTTAAACAAATTTAGCATCCAAAACGAAGCCGTAGAATTAGACATAAAAAGCCAAATTTCTGCATTTCCAAAAAGCTCAAACGTTAACAAAGATAGCATCAAATTTTCGCAAAACGCTATACACTCGCTAGATTTAGCGCGCGGAAAAATGAGCCAAATGGGCGACAAATTTATCGCAGTTGATACGTGGCTTATGGCAAATTTAAACAACGAGCCAATAAAATCAACGCTAAAAAAATATTGTGATTTGAGCGAATTTGAAAAAGAGCTTGAATTAATCCGCGGAAATTCTCAAATTTTAAGTCAAACAGCCGATGAGACAAACGATAGTTTGACAAAATTTGGCGTGGATTTAACGCAAAAAGCCGCGCGTGGCGAGCTAGATCCTGTGATTGGGCGCGACGAAGAGATTACGCGCATGATGCAAATTTTAATCCGCAAAACAAAAAATAATCCTATCTTATTAGGCGAGCCAGGCACGGGCAAAACAGCAGTTGTAGAGGCTTTGGCGCAGTTAATCGCAAATTCTAATGCGCCAAAAAGCCTAGCAAATAAGCGCGTAATTGCGCTTGATATGAGTGCGCTAATCGCTGGTGCGAAGTATCGTGGCGAGTTTGAAGACCGCCTAAAAGCTGTGATTGACGAGGTCAAAAAAGCGGGGAATATTATACTTTTCATCGATGAAATTCACACGATTGTGGGCGCTGGAGCTAGCGAAGGATCAATGGATGCGGCAAATATTTTAAAACCAGCTCTAGCGCGTGGCGAGCTGCGTGCTGTGGGTGCTACGACGCTAAAAGAATACCGCAAATATTTTGAAAAAGATGCCGCTTTACAACGCCGTTTCCAGCCTGTAAATATCGATGAACCAAGCGTTAATGAAGCGATAAATATCTTGCGCGGGATAAAAGAGCGTCTAGAAATTCATCACGGCGTTAGCATTAGCGATAGCGCATTGGTGGCGGCATCTCGCCTTAGCGATAGGTATATTAGCGGTAGATTTTTGCCTGATAAAGCGATTGATTTAATCGACGAAGCGGCGGCTGAGCTTAAAATGCAAATGGAGAGTGAGCCGTATGAATTAGCTAAATCAAAACGCGAAATTACGGCGCTTAGCGTCGAGCGAGAGGCGTTGAAAATGGAGGAGAGCGAAGCAAATTTGGCGCGTTTAAACGAGATAGAAAAAGAGATTGCAAATTTAAATGAAGCAAAAAATGCGCTAAAGGCCAAATTTCAAAATGAAAAGAGTGTTTTTGAGAGTATTTCACAGGCTAAAAAGCTCATTGACGAGCTAAAATTTAGTGCGAATTTGGCTAAACAAAAGGGCGATTTAACAGCTGCGGCCGAGATAGAATATGGCAAAATCCCCACCGCACAAGCGCAACTAAAAGAGCTAGAAGATCGCTGGGAAAAGATGTGTGAAAATGGTGTTTTGCTTAAAAACCGCGTAGATGAGGAGAGTGTGGCTGAAATTTTAAGCAAATGGACGGGGATTTCCGTGCAAAAAATGCTAGCCACGCAACGTGAAAAATATCTAAATATAAAGACACATTTAAAAGAGAGTGTAGTAGGGCAAGATGACGCGCTAGAGGCGATCGCAAGGGCTGTTAAGCGAAACAAAGCGGGGCTTTCTAGTGAAAATCGTCCGATTGGAAGCTTTTTGTTTTTAGGGCCAACAGGCGTTGGCAAAACACAAAGCGCAAAGGCTTTGGCGCGATTTTTGTTTGATGATGAGCGCGCGATGATCCGCTTTGATATGAGCGAATATATGGAAAAACACAGCGTCTCAAGGCTACTTGGCGCGCCTCCTGGATATGTGGGCTATGAAGAGGGCGGTCAGCTAAGCGAGGCGGTGCGACGCCATCCGTATTCGGTGCTACTTTTTGATGAGATTGAAAAGGCGCACAAAGATATTTTTAACATTTTGCTTGGTATTTTAGATGATGGACGCGCGACTGATAATAAGGGTGTCGTGGTCGATTTTAAGAATACCATTATCATTTTGACGAGCAATATTGCGAGCGCGCAAATTTCAAATTTGAACGTAAATGAGCGCGAAGCGGCTGTAAAAATGGCGTTAAAAGAGTATTTTAAACCAGAATTTATAAACCGCCTAGATGATATTGTGATCTTTAATCCGCTTGGTGAAAGTGAGCTTGAAAACATAGTAAAAATTATGTTTGAAGACTTAAAAAAGCGTCTAAATTTGCGTGGAATTAGCGCCGAGTTAAAAGATAGTGCAGTAAAACTTATCGCTAAAATGGGTTATGATAGAGAATTTGGAGCGCGTCCTTTGCGTAGGGCGCTTTATGAGCTTGTTGAAGATAAAATCGCTGATATGATCTTACGCGTAGAGATTGAAAGTGGCGATAAAATCGAGATTAGCGCGAAAGATGAAAATATTT
>CAUUFG010000042.1:0-12672 GCA_963544335.1 uncultured Campylobacter sp. | reverse complement strand
TTTTTAAAGGCTGATCTCTTTGATATCGGCGATTTTTAAGAACTCGCGATATATCGCGCCAAGCAACGCTAGGCGGTTATTTTTGATTAGTTCGTCTTTTGCGTTTATGATAACTTCGTCGAAAAATGTGTCGATTTGTGGCTTTAAAGCGAATAGATTTTGCAAATGCGATTTTAATTTTAGTGCTCCAAAATTGCCGTTTGAAATTTGTGATGTTTGAAATTTGGCATCAAATTCCTTGCTTATAACTTCGTTAAATTCGCTAAATAAGCCTCTTTCGGCATCTTTTTGGAATAGCTTTTCATCGATGAATTTAAATTCTTTTTCGTCTTTTATGATGTTTGCAATACGTTTGAAAGTGTCGAAATTTTGCGTAAAATTTGGCTCATTTACAATCTCGCCAAGCGCACAAATCGCGCTATGCAAAAAGAGTAAATCCGCATTTTTACTGCTTAAAACCGCCTTTATCACAGACGGATTTACCCCGTTTAGAGAGTAAAATCTATCAAAAATAAACTCTTTTACGCTGTTTGTGTCAAATTTGGCGTAATTTTGCACCACCGCGTTTAAAATTTCATCTAAATTTAGCGACATTTTAAGCTCTACGGCTATTTTTATAATGCCAGAGGCCGCGCGACGCAAAGCATATGGGTCTTTGTTTCCGCTTGGGATTTTGCCGATGCTAAAAAATGAGATAATGGAGTCAAATTTGTTGCTAAGTGCCACAATCGCTGAAAAAATAGAGCTTGGAAGTGCGCTATTTTCGCCGTTTGGTAGATATTGCTCATAAAGAGCGTTCACTAAAAGCTGATGTTCGCCTCTGTGCGCTGCGTAGTAGCTACCCATGACGCCTTGAAGTTCGCTAAACTCGCCCACCATCGCGCTTGTAAGATCTACTTTGCTAAGCATTACAGCGCGTAATAAATCGTCTTCATATTCGCCTAAATGCTCGCTTTTAAGGTCGATTTTGAATTTCTCACCCAAAAATTTAGCGATCTCACACTCGCGAATTTCTTTATCATAAATCGTGCCTAAATCTTTCATGAAAACGACACTTTTAAGCACGCGTGCGTCAAATGGAGCTTTTAAATCGCCGTGCCAAAAAAACATCGCATCACTTAATCTTGCGCGGAGAACTTTTTCGTTTCCTTTTACGATGAGTGCGCTATTTTCGCTCGTGGCGTTGCTTACAACGACAAAATGATTGCTTAATTTTTCGCCATCAAAGAGTGGAAAATAGCGTTGATTATCTTTCATTGAAGTTATTATGACTTCGCTTGGAACGTCTAAAAATTCGCGTTCAAACTCGCCTAAAAGCGCGTTTGGAAACTCAGTAATTGCCACTACTTCATCAAATAGCTCATCGTCCATGCCGATTTTTAGCCCAGTTTCGCGCTCAATTTTCTCAAATTCGCTCAAAATTTTTGCGCGTCGCTCTTGCTGATCTAAAATCACGCCATTTTGCGCCAAAATCTTAAAATAATCGCGCGAATTTTTAAATTCTATCGCTTCGTATCCGAAATTTCTGTGCGGAAACGTCTCCATTTTGGATTTTACGCCATAAATTTCACACGGCACATTCTCATCATTTAGCGCGCAAACAAGCGAGCGAATAGGGCGGATAAACTCAAATTTGTTCGCCCCCCAGCGCATAGAACGCCCAAAATTTAGGCTTTGCATAAAATCGCTCAAAATTTCAGGCAAAATCTCACAACTTTTGCGACCGGCTAATTTTTGCGAAAAATATAGAACTTCTTTGCCATTTATCTCTTTAAAACTTAGCTCATTTTCGCCTATTCCGCATTTTTTTGCAAACGCTAGAGCCGCTTTGCTAAACTCACCATTTACGAGTGCGACGGATTTTGGTGCGCCGATTTTTTCTATGATTTGTTCGGGCGCGTTAAGCGGAAAATTTTCGCTAAAAAATGTTAAACGGCGTGGCGTGTAGTAAAATTTCACATCCGCATTGATATTAAATTTCGCCAATGAAGCGTGAAATTTTGGCAAAATTTGAGCTTCTTCTTTTAAAAAAGGGATCGCTGGGAGCTCTTCTACTCCAATTTCTACTAATAAACTCATTTTTTTCTCCTTTTTTCATTGTTTTCTAAAATTTTTTTGTTAAATCCTGTGATTAAAAATATCATAAAAGCCACAAAAAGCCCCAAAATTAAGTAGTGAATCATTGAATTACAAGCTCCTTTTCGCCGGCAAATTTTTGTATCAAAACGTTTTTAAAAGAGTAGTCACCATCGCTGATTTTAGCGCGCTTTGAGTAGATTTTTATCGCTTTTTGGGGGTTTGAATTTGGATAAAAATATCCGCGTTTAATGGTGCCTGAAATCTCACAAATTACATCGCCAAAATCTGCATTAAACATCTGAAATTGTGGCACACAAATTTTAGATAAATCAGCTTTTTTATCGTGAAATTTGGTTATTTTTGGGCGAATTATTTGTGGATTTTCTTTAAATTTGCCAATCTCTTCTATCTGCAAATCAACAATATCGCCGATTTTTACATCTGCTTTTTTATCAAAAACATAAATTCCAGCTGTTTTTTTTGCTGAAATTGTTGAATTTATATCGCCATTTTTATCTAAAATTTGCGTTACCAAGTAGCCGTTTTGATCCACGTAAGAGATGATTAAATCTGATAAATTTATCCGACTTTGTAGCGGTTTATTGTTTGCTACGAGGTTTTTTATATCGTTTAAATTTTCTATTTTTGTGAAATTTTGCGTATTATTTTGCTGATTATTGCTTTTTTGTGCGTCTTCTTTGCTAATTTGCGTATTAAATGTGGCAAAAATCGGAAAGTGATCGGATACGCTACTACTTTTATAGACGCCAAAGCTATCATTTTGATAGCGCAAATCACGTTCCGAGCTTAAAATATGGTCTAATCTTCTACCGCTTACGTGTGAAAAATCGCTACTAAATTTCCATAAATCCACGAAATTATTTGTGCTTATAAGCTCATTTAAAAGCGAATTGTAGCCATAATCTGTGTTAAAATCGCCTAGCAAAATCGCATTCTTTGTCTTGTGTGAGATTTTTTGTAAAAGTTCAATTTCAGCTTTTTTTTTGCTAATCGCGTTTTTTTGTGATAGAAAATGTGCAACAAAAACGCTAAATTTTACGCCGTCAATATCAAAATCCGCTCTTAAAATATCGCGCGTTTTTACATTTGCGACAGAGAAAATTTGCCTATTTTCTAGCGGGAATTTAGACATAATTCCTACGCCAAATGGTGAACCAGGCGGTTTTGTAAAATCGAAATTTTTATATCCGCAAAGAATGGCAAGTTCGCGCATTACAAAATCATTTTCTATCTCTTGAACCCCGATTATATCGGCATCAAGCGCACTTATTACGCTACAAATAGATTGCATTTTGTTTGCAAATTTGGCTACGTCCCAGTCGCTTTTTCCTATGATAAATTCGCGATATTCGCTACCTTCGTTTTTGGCATCAAATAAATTTTCCACGTTAAAAGTGGCGATTTTAATCTGTGTCGCGCTTAAAATTTCACCTAAAAATAACCCAAAAAATGGCAAAATGTTTGCAAATTTAATCATTTTTCAATCTCGCAAAAATTTGCCGCTGTGTTTGCAAGCTTTGCGCCCATCGAATCAAAATCATTTGCAATATTTTTTAAATTTGTGCCAAAATCTCTAGAAATTTCATCTAAATTTGCACTGATTTTTGCGCCATAAATTTGACGGATCGCCTCATACGCCACAACCCCGACACTCATCGCTAGATTGAGACTTCGCCCGTTTTCGCTCATCGGAATTGTGATAGCATTTTTCCAGTTTTTATCCATCAAATTTTGCGGCAATCCAGTGCTTTCGCCACCAAAAAATATAAAATCTCCATCGCAAAATCCAGCATCATAATAAAGGCGTTTTGTTTTTGTTGTAGCAAAAAAAAATCGCTCCAAAAATTGCCCATTTTGCGCCAAAAAATCATCCAAACTCTCCCAAATTTGCGGATTTAGCTTATCCCAATAATCAAGCCCAGCGCGACGAACATTTTTCTCATTTATGTCAAAAATCGTCGGCTTTATAATGTGAAGTTTTAAATTTGCATTCACGCAAAGTCGCCCGATCGCGCCAGTATTTTGTGGGATTTGCGGATGAACTAAAACGATATTTATCATCAAAAAATCACCGTTTTATTATCGTAGATGAAAATTTTATCTTCAAAAACTAGATCAAGCGCGGTAGAAAGGACATTTCGCTCGACATTTCGCCCAGCTCTACGCATATCTTGCCAACTCATTTCGTGATTTACGCGCACCACATCTTGCGTGATAATCGGGCCTTCATCAAGGTCATTGCTAACAAAATGCGCTGTTGCACCGATGATTTTTACGCCACGTTCGTAGGCTTGTTTGTATGGGTTTGCACCGATGAAAGCTGGCAAAAATGAGTGGTGGATATTTATTATTTTGTGTTCGTATTTTTCTACGAAATTTGGACTTAAAATTCGCATATATTTAGCTAAAACCGCGTAGTCAAATTCGTATTTTCCCATCACTTCAAGCACCATTTTTTCGTGTTCTTGGCGTGAAATTTGATCGCTTGAAATATGGTGAAATGGCAGGTTAAATTTTTCAACCAATTCGCGTAATTCATCGTGATTTGAGATAACAGATAAAATATTTGCATCTAGTTCGCCGCTGTTAAATTTAATAAGTAAATCGCCCAAGCAATGCGTCTCTTTTGTCGCTAAAACCACGATATTTTTTTTATGTTTTTCATTTAAAGAAATTTTTGCGTTATTTGGCAAAACGGCGGATAAATTTCCGCAAAACGCGCTAGTATTTAGCCAATCATCGCTAAAAATTTCCGCACGAAAAAAAAACCTGCGATTTTCGCGATCGACAAATTCGCTGTTTGTTTCTATATTTAAATTGTGCTTAAAAATAATATCTGAAATGCGGTAAATTAGCCCTTTTTCATCGTCGCAATCGATTTTTAAAATATAATTTTTCATTAATTTTCCAAATGTAAAGCCCCGAAATTCGAGGCTAAGAGTTTATTTTATCTTTTTAAGAGTGTAGTTTTTAACATCTTGCGGAGCCATTTTTTCGCTATCTAAAAGCAAAACTTCTTCGCCGTTGTCTTTGAAAAAATATTTATCTCCGCTATCGCTTGTAAGCTCGAAAATTTCGCCATTTTTCATAGCTTTGCCAGTTGTTTTGGCTGTGAAATTTTTACCTTGATAATCTTCTGTGATTGTAAATTTATCGTTTTGGATATCTAAATTTGTCTTTATTCCGCTACAATCAGCGCATGGTAAAACGCCCTCATAAGAGGTTTGAGGCGCACTTTTTTGAGTTTTGCTTTGTGTAGCTATGCAACCTGAAAATACAAATGCACTAAGTGCTAAAAAAGCTGTAAATTTTTTCATTTATTTCTCCTTAAAAATCCGCGATTATATTTTAAAAATGTTGAATTTAGGCTAAAATAGCCACTCAAATTTGATTATAAAAGATATGGAAAAACAGATGAATGGAGTAATTTTAGGGATTGAGAGTAGTTGTGATGATAGTGCGGTCGCGCTTTTTGATTTGGCAAATTTTAAGCTAATTGCGCACGAAAAAATCACACAAGAAGACGATCATGCAAAATATGGAGGCGTTGTTCCCGAGCTTGCCGCGCGCCTTCATACCGCTGCTTTGCCACATTTAATTGAAATTTTATCTCAAAAATATTCGCTAAATTTTGCCGATGTGCGCGCTGTTTGTGTTAGCAATGAGCCAGGTCTTAGTGTGAGTTTAATCGGTGGGGTTAGTATGGCAAAATCGCTATCTTTGGCGTTAAACGTGCCGATTATCGGCGTAAATCATCTAATCGGGCATATTTATTCGCTGTTTTTAGAGTGTGAAAGTGAATTTCCGATGGGTGTTTTGCTTGTTTCTGGCGGTCATACGATGGTGCTAGATATTGACGCAAATGGCGAAATTTCGGTGCTTTGCGCGACTGGAGATGATAGCTTTGGCGAGAGTTTTGATAAAGTCGCAAAGATGATGGGGTTAGGCTACCCTGGCGGGAAAATTATCGAAAATTTGGCGAAAAATGGGCGCGATGAGTATCATTTTACAATCCCACTTTTACATGATAAGAGGCTTGAATTTAGCTTTTCTGGGCTTAAAAATCAGGTGCGTTTGCAGATTGAAAAAAGTGGTATTTGTGGTTTAAATTCGGACTGTACGGGCGCAAATTTGGATGGAAATTTAGATCGAAACTGCGGCATAAAATTAGATGAAATCCGCGCAAATATCGCTTGTTCGTTTCAAAATGCCGCCGTAGCTCATATTTTGGATAAATTAGGCAAAATTTACGCGCAAAAAAGATGGGCAAAATTTGGCGTTGTCGGCGGTGCTAGTGCGAATTTGATGCTTCGCGCGGGCTTGGAAAAAATGAGTGAAAAATATGGCGCGAAACTTTTTTGTGCGCCTTTGAAATTTTGCGCTGATAATGCGGCGATGATCGCTAGGGCGGGGGCTCAAAAGTATATTCGTGGCGAATTTGACGATATTAAAACGCTTGAAATTCACCCTAAAAGCACAGCTTTGCACGCGTAAAATTTGTTTTATCGGTTGCGTATTTTGCATGATTTTGTTGTGAAATTTCTGCCCTCAAGCCTTGTTGAAGTGATAAATTTATGAGCGATTTTGCCTGAAAATGTACCAAAATAGCCTTTGAAATAGACGCCAAACAACACAAAATCAAACGTTTTGATGATATAAAGCTATTTTTTGGATTATTTTTGTTATTTTTTGCGCACAAGCCACAAATCAGATGGCAAAACCAAATTTTAGGTGCCAAATTTAAGACAATTTCAAGCAGATAGAACAAATTTCACAGCAAAATCAACCAAATTTAAAGCGTAATCTCACAAATAAATCATGTTTTTTTGCGGTTGTGTTTGGTTTATTGGCTTTGTTGGCAATTTGCCCTGCGTTTATGGTTTTTTTATCACTTAAATATTCATTTGCTGCTTCATTACATTTAAGTAGAAATTTTTTGTTCTTGCTTTTGTGTGTTGGGTTGGGCTTTGTTTGCTGGTATTATCCCCCGCACAAAACTTCCTTGCGATAGATAATCTCGCGAATTTGCCCGAGGATTGGTTAAAATTAACTGACTCAGCTTGTATTTGCTCCGCAAATTTACATTTCAACAAATACTTTCGGATATTTGCCGTGGGTTGGCTTAGCTTTGGTTTGCGCCACTAATTTGCCATGCACAGCTAAATTTAATCAAAATATTCTTGTGTATTTTGCTTTAAATTTGCGTGATTTTGCCCCGTAAATTCAAATAAAATTAGGTTGTTTTTGCCGTTTTTGCGCGCTTTGCTTTTACGATTTTGTGCTTGGCTGTGGTGTAAATTGGCGCGATATTTTGGCGGTCTGTTTTGGTTGATTATTGGTGGTTGAAATTTATTTTTATTCTTGTGGCTGTGTTTGCCCCGCAAATTTGCGTCCTGCGTGGCTAAATTAAAATACATTGTTTTTTTGTTTTTTGGGCTGCGTGATGTTTGCGCCTAAATCAAAATAAGTTATTTTTTGCACGTTTTGTTGGCTTTGTTTGCAATTTGTCCTGCAAAACCAAATTTTAGGTGTCAAATTTAAGACAATTTCAAGCAGGTAAAATAAATTGCACACAAATCACCATTATAAAGCAAAACAAAATCAACATAAATTTCATGTAAATCGCTATCGCAAAGCAAAACAAATTTCAAATTTCCAATCAAAAAATCCGCGCTGGGTTTTAAAAGCTTATGATAGATATTTTAAATAACTACGATATTTCAAAAGCCAACTATATTTAAAAGAGTTAATTTTTGCACAAAAACAGCTATCACCGCTTTGCTTTGGTGAATTTTTAAAGTTTCTTTTGGTATAAGAGCCTTTGCGTTTTTGCTTTTGTAAATTTGGCAAATTTACATTTTTGTTTATGGATTTTTGCCAATGCAAAACAAAAAACGGCGCAAAATTTGTTTTTACGTTACAAATCTACTCCGCAAAGCAGCGCTAATTTTAGATAGCTTCAAGCAGTAAAACAAATTTAAAAACAAAACTAGCCAAATTTTAAAGCTTAATTTCGCACAAATCACAATTGCAAAGCAAAACAAATTTCAAATTTCCAATCAAAAAATCCGCGCTGGGTTTTAAAAAGCTTATGGTAGATATTTTAAATAGTTACGATATTTTTAAAGAGTTAATTTTTGCACAAAAACAGTTATTGTGTTTTAGGTTTGGCGAATTTGCACTTTTGTTTTGACTTTTGGGCACAAATTTAGTGTGCTTTTACCATTCCTGCTTCGATTAAAAACTGGCTTGGCGCGTATTCATCGGCGGCACGAAAGCCTGATTTTGAGTTTTTGGCGTAGCTTAAAATTAGCTCATCTTTTGCGCGTGTTACGGCTACGTAGAATAATCTGCGCTCCTCTTCGACGCCTCCGCCTGAGTTCATCAGCTTGAAATTTGGAAAGCGATTTTGCGCTAAATCTATGATGAAAACCTGCGAAAACTCAAGCCCTTTGCTTGAATGCACACTCATCAAATTTACCCCATCGCCCTCGCTTAATTCGCGCGCGCCGAGTGTTAGAAAGTTATAAAATTCATAAATTCCGCCATATTTTGCAGCCAAATTTAGTAAAATTTCGCACTTTGCGTCGATTTTTTTCAATGCTTCGGTGTGTAAATTTTCATCTATTTTGCCACTTTTTAGCGTCGCGCGTTTGGTCGCAAGAGCCGATTTTATGACGCTAAAAGCCTCACTTTGACTAACCGTGCGGATAAAATCGCTCGCTACTTTACACTCATTAAATTTCACCATCAAATTTCGCAAAAAATAGAGCATTTTCGCGCCCTCGTCGCTTAATCTTGCGTGAGAAAGCACAGGATTATCTAAAAAATCACTATCAAAACCAAGCGGCGCAAAGCGGTGGGATTTTTCTATGATATCAAGCTCAGCAAACAGCCCTAATTGCTCTTTTTTGCGTTTTTGTGTGTAAATTTGCACACTTTTATCGGGTGAAATTAGCCCATTTTTCATCGTTTCGCGCCCAAGAGACAAAAGTGCGTCAAAGATCTCTTTTGCCAGCGCGACGCCTACTTTTTTAGCGTATTCCATCGTGCCAATAAACGCCATGATGTCTTTTTTGTTGATGTAAATTGATATTAGATTGCAAAGTGCTTTTATCTCTGCGCTTTCAAAAAAGCTAATTCCAGCTTTTCTTCGCACGGCGATTCCTAAATTTTTAAGCGCTACTTCGATTATATCGGCGCTTGAGTTGTTGCGAAAAATCACGGCGATATCGTTTTTTGGATATTTTGAGTGTGCGATTAGCTCGCTAATTCCGTTTGATTGCGCGCCTAAATCGTTATAAATCATCAATTTTGGAGGGGGAAATTTGCCCTCGCGTGAGACTTGCAAATTTTTCTCATAAAGGCGCGGATTGTTTGCGATAACCTTGTTTGCAAGAGCCAAAATCGAAGCCGATGAGCGATAATTTACATTTAGCGCATAAATTCCAGCATTTTCATAGCGATCTTTAAAAGAGCTGATAATCTCGATATTTGCGCCATTAAACGCGTAAATGCTTTGATCAAAATCGCCAACGCAAAAGAGACTTTTGGTGTAAATTTGATCGATCAATGAGCCTTGCAAGGAGTTTGTATCTTGATACTCATCGACTAAAACTTCATCAAATTTTATCTCGCCAGCAGCCAAAACAGCTTTTGCTTTAATAAGCAAATCGTTAAAATCCACATAGCCAAATTTCGCCTTTTCTAGCTCGAATTCATTTAAAACGTCAGCGTAAATTTCGCTAAATTCAGCCTGTGAATCGTAATTTTGCGCAAACCAATCGGCAAAATCTAGCTTTAACTCTTTGTTTTGAAAAAGCGAATACACATCGTATAAATACGCCCCGCCGTAGGGTTTTGTCTCGCTAATTCGGGCAAATTCGCGCTTTTCTAGCAGTGATTTAAGCAAAATTTTAAGCTCGCTTGGCTCTTTTAGCGCGATTTGTGGATTTGTGCGTTTTAGGATTTTATAGGCTACGGCATGGAATGTGCCTGAGAGAATTTTATCTGTGATACGCGTGGAAAATTTGCGCGAAAGGCGCGAAATCATCTCGTTTGCGGCTTTGTTTGTGAAGGTTAGGAGTAAAATTTTTTCTGGTAGGATGCCTAAATTTAATAGATGTGAAATTCGCGCGACGATGGTGCTTGTTTTGCCTGTCCCTGCGCTTGCGATTATTAGATTGTGCCCAAATGGCGCGGTTGCGGCGGTATATTGTTCGGCGTTTAGATTTGTCATTTTTATTCCTGCGGATTTTAAAATTTGGTTAAAAAATGCGCGATTGTAGCCAAAATTAATAATTTTTCCTTTAAATTCGCGATCAAATTTGGCTAAAATTGCGCCCCATGAGACGAGTGATTTTTGAATTTAGATTAAATTTTTGGTGCGAAAATTGGGGTAAATTTGAGCGCGAAATTTGTTTTAAAATTTGGCTAAATTTTAAGTGCAAAACCCAGAGCAAAAAGATCTTACAAAGAACACAAGATGAAAATTATACGCAAAATTTTATAGTAAATTTGGTGCGATTATGAATATAAATTCAAAACAAAATTTAGACGCAAGCGCAATTTCTAGCGTTAAATTTGATGCAAATTCAGTTAAAAATCAAAACTTAATTTCTACCAAATTTTACGCCAATTTAGGCAAAAACCAAAACCTAACTCACGCAAATTCCCGCGCAAATTTGACAAATCCACGCAAAAATTTCACTCGCAAAATTGCTAGATTTTTTGCTAAATTTACACTTATTTTATGCTCGATTTGTGCGATAAATTTCGCGATTTTTTTGCTTTTGGACTATCTTTTTCCGCTAAATTTAGACGCGCTTTATCGCTTGCAAAGTGAGTTTTTATATGATAAAAACGGGCGCGAAATCGCAGCTCGTTTAGCGGGTGATGAAATTTGGCGTGTTGATACAGATGAAATCCCGCCACTTTTAAAAAAGAGTGCAATATATTTTGAAGATCGCTATTTTTACGAGCATTTTGGCGTGAATTTTCTCTCCATTATTCGTGCTAGCGCGCACAATCTCACGCACAAAAACAAGATCGGCGCATCGACGATAACGATGCAAGTAGCGCGTATGATGGAGCCAAAAAAACGCTCATATTCAAATAAAATTATCGAAATTTTTCGCGCATTTGAGCTTGAATATCATTTTAGCAAAGATGAAATTTTAAAATTTTATTTTAATCTTGCGCCATATGGAGGCAATATCGAGGGCGCAAAAATGGCGTCTAGAATCTATTTTAACCGTGATTTAAACGAGCTTAGCATCGCTCAAACCGCGCTTTTAAGCGTCGTGCCAAAAAATCCAAACGCAAACAGACTTGATAGAAAATCAAACATCAAACGCCTAAAAAATCGTGCATTAAAAGAGCTTTTTACGCACAAAATAATCGATAAAAGCGCGTATGAACGAGGGCTTGCAGAAAAAAACGAAAATCGTCGCTATGAAATTGCAAATTTAGCGCCTCATTATGCGCAAATGGCGTTTAAAAATGGTATTTCTCACTCAAATTTAGATCTAAATTTGCAAATTCCTTTGACAAATTTGCTAAAAAATCATGTTAATCGTTTGCAAAATCGTGGCGTAAAAAACGCCTCTGCAATTATTATTGATAATCAAAAAATGAGCGTTGTAGCCTATGTTGGAAGTCACGATTTGAGTGCGTTTTTAGGCGAAAATGATGGCGTTGCGTCGCCAAAAAATGTTGGTTCGACGCTAAAACCATTCATCTACGCAAACGCAATAGACGCAGGGCTAATCACGCCAAAATCGCGTTTAATTGATACCGAGCTTCATTTTGGGCGGTATGTTCCGCAAAATTATTTGCGCGATTATAATGGCGAAATCTCAGCCAGCGATGCGCTAAATTTTTCGCTAAATATCCCCGCTACTAAGCTTAATTTGACTCTTGGTAAAAACAGTATTTATGAGACGCTAAAATCATCTGGAATTGCGCTAAATTCAAAGGAATTTTATGGCGATTCTATCGCGCTTGGAGCGGTTGAAATTTCTTTGATTGATTTAGCTTTGATGTATAGCGCATTTAGCAATAAAGGCGCGATTTTACCGCTTGAAATTGCGGGTGAAAAACGCGCGAAATTTGTGGCAAATTTGGAGATAGATAGCATAAATTTAAGTGAAAATTTAATGCAAAAAATTGATGATAATTTTATGTTTTGGAGCAAAGAATTTGTTAAAAAAAATGATTTTAAACAGGTTGAAATCGGCGGAAAATTAAGCGCAAATTCGGATTTAAATTTTAATCAAAATTTATCTATGAATGCAAATTTTCAAACCCCAGCGCAAGTCTATTTTTTGGATAAATTTAGAAATTTAGATGAAGAAAAGCAGGCAAATTTTAATGTAGATAATCTCTTTAAAACCATGCCACAATTTAATTTTGTGCCAAATTTGGTGCAAAAGATTGATGATTTAAATAAAAATTTAGATTTAAATTTTACGCCACGCTGGGTTGAAAAATTTCACCAAATTTCACCTAAATTTTATGCTAACGCAAATCAAAATTTCGTTCAAATTTTATCCCCGCAAAGTGCATTTATTA
>CAUUFG010000041.1:0-12926 GCA_963544335.1 uncultured Campylobacter sp. | reverse complement strand
ATAGTTTTAGGGCGCAACCCTTTTATGAATTGCTTTATCATTTTACTCACTAATTTGCGAATCGCGTTTAGCGCGATAGGCCTCTTTTGTTCGCTCATAAAGGCACGGTGCTTTGCGAAATTCATAATAATCGCGCCATGAAATTGAACGCTCGTTTAACTCTTTTACGCCATAAATGACAAGCGGATAATGCCACTGCGAACCGACATAATTTATAGGATTTACAAATCCATCAACACCCACACCAAGGGCATCGCGCAACGATGATTGACCAAAAATCGGCAACACAAAAGGCGCGCCCTCACCTACTCCCCACGCACCCAAAGTTTGCCCAAAATCCTCATCATTTCGCGCTAAATCAAAATGCAATTTCGCACTATCTGCAAACCCTCCAAAACCAAGAGTAGAGTTAATCAAAAATCGCTTTGTCTCAATCCAGCTAGAAACAAATTTCCCTTGCAAAAGATTATTTACAAGGTGCACAGGGTATAAAATATTATGAAAAAAATCGCTAAATGCACCCTGAATCGGATCGGGCACAACATAATCATATCCCGCTGCCAAGGGCAAAAACAAATAAGCATAAAACGCGTCATTAATGTAAGTCATCGTCACGTTGTAGCCATAAAGCGGATCAAAATCGCTAGAATTTTTCAAATTGGGGTGCGAAATTTTAGAGCTATTGTCGGAATTTGTATGCCGAATTTCGGCAGATTTTGTCATATTTTCATCAATAATTTCATTTTTGGTAGCACAACCGCCAAATAAAACAATCAAAGCAAAAGCAATTTTTTTCATTTTTTCTCCTAAAAACGGCGATTTTACTTAAATTTAGTTTGCGACTTACTAAATTTAAAGCTGTTTTTTGTATAATCTCGCCCAAAAATTGGAGTAAAAATGATACCTTTTAGCGACGAAGAGTTAATTGAACCAGTAAAAGAGAGCCTAAATTTTGTTCGCCCGATGTTAGTGCGCGACGGCGGGGATTTGGAATTTTTGGGCGTAAAAAATGGCGTAATATATGTGCGATTAATGGGGCATTGCCACGGATGTGCTGCGAGCGATACGACCCTAAAAATGGGGCTTGAACGTCAGCTAAAACTAGACATTCACCCAGAGCTTAGCATTGTAAATATCCCTCTTGGCGAGAATTTTGATATTGAAAAATTATAAAATTTTAGGCATAAAAGCCTTTGAGCGCGGAGAAATTTCATCTGCGCGAACTTTTTTTTCGCTCGCATTAAATAAACGCAACAAATCACAGATAAATTTCTATCTAAATTTATGCGATTATATTCACATTGACGCTGATTTTTGCGTGGCTGTTTTTAGCTACTCACAAGTGGTAAAAATGGATAAAAAAAGTTTCGATTTTTTCTCAAATTTGATAGAAGTTAAAATTTCCGACACAAAATCAAACGCAAATCTCTCGCATGATGCGCTAGATATCGCAGACATCAAGGCAATTTGCGCACACACGACAAAAAAAGATTCAAATTTTAGCCTCAACACACTGCTTTTAAACGCGCCCATTATCATCGGCGGACGGGCAAATTTTTTAAATTTCATCGAAATTTTAGCCGAAAATGGCATGAAAAATTTAGGCTTTGAGATCTTTGAAGAGGCGATTGAACGGCTTGGATACGACGAAAAATTTAAAATTCTCTCAGAAAAGTTAAAAAATGAAGATAAATTTTGAAAATACATTCATCACAGATAATTCTAATGAGTGTGAAAATGGTTGCATGTTTTTACAAACGGCGCAAAATGAGAAATTTGCCAACAGCGCGATAGCAAACGGCGCAAAAATCATCACTCACGAAAAAGCGTGCGAGCTTTTAAATATCAAAAAAGATATAAAAATCGTCGCAATCACTGGCACAAATGGCAAAACTACAACCGCGGCGGCGATTTATTCTACGCTTTTAGAACTTGGCTTTTCGTGCGCTTTGTGCGGAACGCGCGGAAGTTTCATCAACGACAAACAAATCAGTGAAAAAACACTCACAACAGGCTCTGCAATGCAAATTTTAAGCTATCTAAAAGCCGCAAGCGATGCAAAATGTGATTATTTTGTGATGGAGGTAAGCTCCCACGCCATCGCGCAAAACCGCATTGACGGGCTAAAATTTGCACTAAAAATTTTCACAAATTTAACGCAAGATCACCTAGACTTTCACGGCACTTTTGAAGAATATGCGCGAGTTAAAAGCTCATTTTTCGCCGATGAAACGCCAAAATTAATCAACAAAGACGACCCGCATATCAAATTTAATCCAACCAATGCACAAACCTACGCCATCAAATCCCCAGCGACATACTCTGTTTTGGCCTATGGCGTAAAAGATAGCATCGACGCGCTCGTTCGCACACCTTTTGGCAAAGTCAAATTTGAGAGCGATTTAGTCGGCGAGTTTAATCTTTACAATCTTTTAAGCGCATTTGTGGCTGTAAAAATGCTAACTAAATTTGATAATGAAAAGATCGCTTTTGCGTTGGCGAAATTTGGCGGAGTGCAAGGGCGCATGCAGGTTGTAGCACGCAATCCGCTCACGATAGTAGATTTTGCACACACGCCAGATGGTATCGAAAAAGTCCTAACAGCACTTAGCGCAAACGAAATTATCGCTGTTTTTGGCGCAGGTGGCAATCGTGACCGCACAAAACGCCCTATTATGGGACATATCGCGCAAAAATTAGCCAAATTTTGCGTCATAACTAGCGACAATCCGCGAGACGAAAATCCAGATGAAATTATCGACGAAATTTTAGGTGGAATGCAAAAAAATGAGCGCGTTTTTGTCGAGGCGGATCGCAAAAAAGCGATAAATTTGGCGATAAATTTGGCAAAAAATGGCGAAGTAATCGCAATTTTAGGAAAAGGCGACGAAACCTATCAAGAAATTTGTGGCGTAAAATACCCATTTTGCGATAAAGACGTCGTGAATAAAATTTTAACTACAAAGGAAAAAGCAGATGAAAATTGAGATGTTGCAAAGCAAAATTCATCGCGCCAGAGTTACTGACGCAAATTTAAATTATGTCGGTTCAATCACAATTGATGAGCAGTTAATGCGCGCAGCAAATATGCTCGAATTTCAAAAAGTGGAAATTTTAAACGTAAATAACGGCGAACGATTTAGCACTTACATTATAAAAGGTAAAAAACACGGAGAAATTTGCCTAAATGGCGCAGCGGCGCGCAAAGTGTGCGTAGGCGATGTCGTAATCATCGTAAGCTACGCCCAAATGAGCGACAAAAAGGCACGAAATTTTAAACCAACTATCGTGCAAGTAGATGAAAATAACGAAATCGTAAAGGAAAAATAGATGTTTGATGGACTAGATTTTTCAAAAATGGGCGACGTTTTGGCTGATTTGCAAAAAAAGGCGCAAGAGCTACAAACACAGACCGAAAATCAAGAATTTAGCGTAAAAAGCGGTGGCGGAATGGTGCAAATTAAACTAAATGGCAAGGGTGAAGTGCTAGATGTTTTAATTGATGAAAGCTTAATGAACGATAAAGAGAGTTTGCAAATTTTGCTAATTTCAGCCATGAATGACGCGATAAAGCTTGTTGAAAACGAGTGCAAAAATATCGCCTCAAAGATGCTAGGCGACTTTGGCGGACTTGGAAATTTCGGTAATTTTGGCGGAAAAGCGTGAGTATTTTAGAGGCGTTTCAAGCCCATTTAGCGCAATTTCGCATAGAGTGCAAAAGCTTTCATCCATATTTTGAAGACGCGCTTAATTACATGCTTCATAGTGGCGGCAAACACTTTCGCGCCCAGCTTTTATTGGGCGTTATTGGTGCCATAAAGGGCACAGAAATTTTTGAAAATTTAAAATTTAGCGCAGATAAAAAGCCAAAAATCCTGACGCAAAATCGAAATTTTGATAAACACAGAAGTTTTGACGAAATTTCTAGCACAAATAAAGATAGTGATTTTGCCAAAAGCGCGTTAAATGTGGCACTGGCGATCGAGATGATGCACACGTATTCGCTTATCCACGATGATTTGCCGACGATGGATAATGCCCCGCTTCGTCGCGCAAAGGCAACAACGCACATAAAATTTGACGAAACAACTGCGCTTTTAGTCGGCGATGCGCTAAACACTCACGCGTTTTACATTCTAGCTACGTCAAATTTACCGGATGAAATTTGCAAAAAATGCGTCGAAATTTTGGCGATAAATGCAGGCGTTGACGGCATGGTTTTGGGTCAAGCGTGTGATTGTTTTTTTGAAGATAAGCGATTAAATTTAGATGAAATCAAATTTTTGCATATCAAAAAAACCGGCGCATTAATCGCAGCGTCTCTTAAAATGGGCGCAGTTGTGGCGGGAGTAGAGCCTAAAATTTGCGATGAAATTTATAAAATCGGCTTAAATTTAGGATTGGCTTTTCAAATCAAAGATGACATCATTGATGCTACCGCCAACAGTGCAGACGCAGGAAAACCGACACTAAATGACACGCACAAAAACTCATTTACAAATTTACTAGGCGTAGAAAAGGCGACCGAATTTAAATCAAATTTGATAGACGAAATTTTGACACAAAGCCTAAATTTAGATGAAAAAATCGCCAAAATGATAAGAAATTTAATACAAACATATTTGAAAGGTTGAAAATGTTAGAAAAAATCTCAAACACAATTAAATTTTTAAGCGCCGATATGATTCAAAAGGCAAACTCGGGCCACCCAGGCGCCCCAATGGGTCTAAGCGACATAATGAGTGTGTTAATGAAAAAACTATCTCACAATCCAAAAGACCCAACATGGCTAAACCGCGACAGACTCGTATTTTCGGGTGGCCACGCCTCCGCGCTTGTGTATAGCTATCTATATTTAAGTGGATATGATTTAAGCATTAACGACCTTAAAAATTTCCGCCAATTAGGTTCAAAAACACCAGGTCACCCAGAAATTTCCACAAATGGCGTAGAGATTGCCACAGGTCCGCTAGGACAAGGTGTCGCAAACGCAGTCGGGCTAGCCATGGCGGCAAAATACGCAGCAAATTTACTAAATGAAAAAGATGCAAAAATCATCACTCACAAAGTCTATTGCCTATGTGGCGACGGCGATTTGCAAGAGGGCATAAGCTACGAAGCGTGTTCTTTAGCCGGTCATCATAAATTAGATAATCTCGTGCTGATTTACGATAGCAACAAAATCACAATCGAAGGTGACATATCAACAGCATGGAGCGAAGATGTAAAGGCACGTTTTGAGGCGCAAGGCTTTGAAGTGGTGCAAATCGACGGGCACAATTTCGATGAAATAGAGTTTGTTTTAAACGAAGCAAAAAATAAAACCGCGCCATATCTCATTATCGCGCACACAAAAATCGGCAAAGGCGCACTAGAGTTAGAAGGTTCAGCCAAAACCCACGGCGCACCTCTTGGCGATGAGCTAATCTCGCGCGCAAAATTAGAGGCAAAATTTCCAGATGAGAAATTTTACGTAGCGCAAGATGTGCTTTTTGAGACACGCGCCGCCATTGAAAAGGGTGATTTAGCTCAAGCATTATGGAAAAAAGAGTGCGAAAAACTAAGCAACGAGAAAAAAGAGCTACTAAATTCGCTACTAAATCCAGATTTTTCAAAGGTCAAATTTCCAGATTTTAGCGGACAAAAAATAGCCACACGCGATAGCAATGGCAAAATTTTAAACGCAATCGCCGCAACCGTGCCATCGTTCATCGGCGGAAGTGCCGATCTTGCACCTTCAAACAAAACAGAGCTAAAAGAGATGGGCGACTTCCCAAACGGCAAAAATTTACACTTTGGCATACGCGAACACGCAATGGCAGCGATCACAAACGCATTTGCGCGCTACGGGCTTTTCGTGCCATTTTGCGCGACATTTTTCATATTTTCAGACTACCTAAAAACGGGCGCAAGACTATCTGCGCTAATGGGGCTAAAAAACTATTTTGTATTCACTCACGATAGCATCGGCGTTGGCGAAGATGGGCCAACACACGAGCCAATTGAACAGCTATCACAATTTCGCGCGATGCCAAATTTCTACGTATTTCGCCCAGCTGATGGCAACGAAAACGTCGCTTGTTGGCGCGTGGGATTAAATTTAAAAGCTCCATGCGCGTTTGTATGCTCTCGCCAAGGGCTAGAAGCACTGCCAAAAGCGATTTTAGGCGGAGTAGAACATGGCGCATACCTCATAAAACGTAGCGTAAATCCGCGCATAACACTCATCGCAAGCGGTAGCGAAGTCTCACTTTGCCTAAAAGCCGCGTCGATTTTAGACGAACAAGGCGTGGGCGCAAACGTCGTATCCGCACCATGCTATGACCTACTATGCGAACAAGATACAGGATATATCAAAGAACTTTTTGGTGATACAAAAGTCCTAGCCGTCGAGGCTGCAAGCGCGCTAGAATGGTACAAATTCGCTGATGAAATATATGGAATGAATAGCTTTGGCGAGAGTGCAAAAGCAGAAGAGCTATTTAAACACTTTGGATTTACAGATGTAAATATCGCCGCCGTAGCGAAAAAATTACTATAAATTCGGCATCAAATTTGGATGAAATCTATCAAATTTCATCCAAAAATTTAAATTTAGTGCGCAATTGAAGTAAAAAGTGAAAATCACCGGCAAAGCAGTTGCACCCAAAACCTCAACAAAGCTTCTCTTTAAAGTTTGATAAACTCCAATCACATTCAACAAAATATCAATGAAACAAAAATAGATAAAAACATCTGTTTTACAAAAAATTTGACTAAATTTCTCAACTTTTAATCATTAAAATTAATCATATTTATCCGCATTTTTAACCTCTTAACTAATACTATTTAAAAATATTGATAATTAATTTTAATTAAAGTTTTTTCAGATATTATTCCTCCGCTTTTATTAACTACTTTTTATATGGGAGAAAACATGAAAAAACTTTCTGTTTGTTTGTGCGCCCAAATTTACGCATTAAACACCCTTTATGCAGATGAAAAAATGGCGCAAAATCCACAATCCATATCACTTGAGCCGATTGCTGTTGTGGCTACTTCTGGTGAAAATTTAGTCGATGCTCTTAAAATAAATGTCAGAAATGCTACTTTGATAAAAGATATCATGCGCGATATTCCCGGCGTTTATATTGGCGGGACAAATGGATTAAATCAAAAAATTTATATCCGTGGCGTAAATGAGCGCGGTTTAAATATCACAATAGATGGCGCACGCCAACGCGGCAACGCCTTTCATCATGATGGCGATTTATATCTTGATGCTGATATTATTAAATCGGTTGATGTTGGTTTGGGTGTAAATTCTATTGTAGGTGCAGCTGGAGCGCTTGGCGGTTCAGTGGCATTTAAAACAATAGACGCAAGCGATTTGCTAGAAAATGGCGAAAATTTTGGTGGCAAAATAAAAGGAGGATATGCCAGCAATAATCAAGAGTGGCAACAATCTCTTACTCTTTATGGACGCGCTTTTGAAACGATTGATCTATTAGGATATATCGGACATCGCGGATATAAACGCGGAAAAGATGCCAAAAATGACAAAATCGGCGGCAAAGGCAATGATACAAACTATATGTTTAAATTTGGCACAGATATCGGGGGGGGTCGAAGCTAAGTTTAAGCACCGAGCATTTTAAAACACATGGCGACTACCCGCTACGTGCCGAGTGGCCAAGTTTGGGTGATTTAGTAGATACTGAATTTATTCGCAAAACCCACACTTTAAATTTTACTTCAAATCCAAATGATTATTTAAATTTAGATTTTAATGCTTATTACACAGATCACGAAATAAAAACGATGAAAAATGGAGTAAAAACCTATGGAACAAAATTAATCAATAAAACTAAATTTGGAGATGAAAATTTCAGCCAAACATTTGTTTATGGCTTCGATTATTACAATATGCAAAGTTACAATAAAAATAACTCTCTCCCAAATGACAAGGGGCAAAATTTGTCTTTATTTATTGAAGATCAAATCAGAAATAACGGTTTTACATTTACCCCAGGCATAAGATATGATAGATATACTCTAAATACAATGGGAGGAAAAATCATTGGAATGAAAAAAATTTGCGATCGCCGTGGTTGTAGGATGGCACCGCTTTCATCAAAAGAGCGCGTAAAATATACTTGGCATAAATTTTCACCAGGTGTAAGTTTAGATTATCAATTCGACATGGGTTTAGGACTTTGGGCTAGTTGGGCAAAGGTATTTAAAGGTCCTGATCCAATAGAGAGTATGCGTATTCAAAATAACAGTGTCCAAACGACTACGACAAATTCTGATTTAAAACCAGAAACCGGCGATGTTTGGGAGTTTGGCGCGCGTTACAAAACTGAAATTTCAGATAATCAAAGCATAAATTTAAGCGCGAAATATTTCGTTAATCAATATGAAAATTTAATAAGCGAAATGGGCGTTCCAGGTCGTGTCGAAATACAGCGTATCAATGGTGGCAAAGCAAACGTAAAAGGTGCAGAAATCGCAGCAAGATATAATATAGCTGATTTTAGCTTTAGTGCGAGCTGGTCAAAAGCTAAAACAAAATATAAAGATGGCACAAAACAAGGCTACGGATACGTTCTAGCATATTCTGATGCCGGAGATAAATATACATTTAACGCAGAGTACTATGCAAACGCAATTGATACATTGTTTGGATATAACCTTGTTGCGTTTAATAAAATTCACACAAAAAACGGCTCAAATTCTGAATTTAATAAACCAGGCTACACAGTTAGTGATATTTATGCTACTTGGGTGCCAAACTCAGGCAAATATAGTGGGCTTGAAATTAACGTTGGTATATATAATCTATTTAATAAATCTTATTGGTCTCGCTCACAACGTAGTGCTGGAAATACGAATGGCGGGATGATTGATTGGGAGCCAGGACGAAATATAAAAGCAAACGTGTCATATAAATTTTAATTTTTAAGAAAAATTAACTAAGTAATTAAATTTGACGTTTTAATTTGACGTCAAATTTAATTTAGATAGTTTTTTATTAAGATTATAGATAGCCTTGATCAATCATCGCATCGGCGACTTTTCTAAATCCTGCGATATTTGCCCCTAGCACCAAATTTCCCTCACAACCAAATTCTTTGGAAGTTTCGTAGCTAGTTTTAAAAATATTTCGCATAATATCGTGGAGTTTATTATCCACGGTCGCAAAATCCCAGCTTTGCATACTCGCATTTTGCGCCATCTCCAATCCACTCGTAGCCACGCCACCAGCGTTTGCCGCTTTTGCAGGCCCAAAAAGAAAATCTTTTTTGCTAAGCATAAAATCAATCGCCTCAAGATTGCTCGGCATATTTGCGCCCTCGCAAACTAAACGACAGCCATTCTTATAAAGCGTCTGAATATCTTTGAGATTAATCTCATTTTGCGTAGCACTTGGGAAAGCCGCGTCGCAAGGGACATTCCAAACGCCATTTCTGCCCTCTTCATAGTCGCTAACAGGCGTAAATTTGGCGTTTTTGCGGAATTTTAAATACTCGACCAAGCTTTGGCGATTTTTCTCTTTCACCTCTTTTAAAGCCTCTAAATCAATGCCCTCTGCATCGTAGATAAAGCCCGTAGAATCGCTCACAGTAATAGGCAACGCACCAAATTCATATAGCTTTTCTACGGTGTAGATTGCGACATTTCCAGCGCCTGATACACAGCATTTTTTACCGCGGATAGTTTGACCCGCTTTTGTTAGCATTTCGTTTGCAAAATATACCGAGCCATAGCCTGTTGCCTCTGTGCGCGCTAGGCTGCCGCCCCAGTTTAGCCCTTTGCCTGTTAGCGCGCCATCGAATCTGCGTGTGAGCTTTTTGTATTGCCCAAATAAATAGCCAATCTCGCGTCCGCCAACCCCGATATCGCCCGCTGGAACATCGCTAGTATCGCTAATTAATCGGTGAAGTTCGTTCATAAATGATTGACAAAATCGCATAATTTCATTGTCGCTTTTGCCTTTTGGATCGAAATTTGCGCCACCTTTTGCGCCACCCATGCTAAGACCTGTGAGTGAATTTTTAAAAATTTGCTCAAAGCCTAGAAATTTCAACACGCCCAAATTTACACTCGGATGAAAACGCAAACCGCCTTTATATGGACCAAGAGCTGAGTTAAATTCCACGCGATATCCAGTATGCACACAGGGGATATTTTTATCATTTGTATATACTACGCGAAACATCAACGTGCGCTCAGGCACCAAAACACGCTCAATAATTTTATGTCGCAAATACTTCTCCTCGCGCTGGATAAGTGGTGCAAGAGAGTGCAAAATCTCAGTCGCAGCTTGCAAAAATATCTCTTGACCTGGATTTTTTCTTTTAATATCTTCTAAAACATTATTTATATAGCTTCTTATTGTTGCCATTTTCTACACCTTTGGTTTGTAATTAAATTTTCTAGCGTCACGAAAAAACTTCTTTAACGCCAAATTTGCCTTTTTATCAATCTCATAACTAATAAAACCCAAATACCACAATATATCATCTCGCCCAACGCCACGCGTTTTAGCATAATTTTCAATAATATAACTAGGAAATTTTACGCGCTTTTGCAAGAAACTATGCGCGATTTTTTTGTAAATTTCGCCATTTTTTATGTAGCAAAATCGTCCAAAAACAAACGGCAAATTTGTCCGCTCGTGCCAAATTTCGCCTAAGTCCCAAAACGCCTCTTTTCCGCATTTTAGATACTCTTTTAATGCTCTATCGCCGATGATCACCTCGCCTTTTAGCCCCAAAATACTATTTAACATATTTGAAGTCATTGATGCTGGATCAAGGCGCGACGCGGAGTTTTTGCGTGTTAAAACGCTAATCACTTCGCGCCTAGCTACGATGCCAAAATTTAGCTTATCGTATTTTTGTTTCCTGCTCTCAATGCTCGAAATCACCGCGGCATCAACACGCCTATGTGATAAATCTTTGCATAATTTGCTCGGAACGCCCTTTTTGAACTCGATACTTTTTTTAACATAACTTGGCAACGGATAGCTTTTGAGAAAAATATGAAAAGGTAGCAAATTTAAATAATCGATCTTTCCAAATGTCATTTCCGCTTCCTTTTAAGCTAAATTTAAAATAACGAATTACGGCGGTGATTATATAGCTGTTTTTCTTAAATCAATATAAAATTTTTGCCAAATTTTTGCATTTAGTTTTAATTATTATTCAATTAAGTTTTAATTAAGAAATAAATAGACATTTAACGAAATTTATATTAAATTTTGCTACAATCGCGCCTTTTAAAAATTTAAATTATCACAAGGAAAAAAAATGCCAACACAAATCGAGCTAAAACGCCAAGGTAAAATCGCGCGTCTTACAAACGAAACATTCAAATTTGACGAGCGCATAAAAGATGGATTTTTCACCGCGAACTACTTTTTAAAAATCAACAAAATAATCTCTCAAAATTTGCCAAATCACCGCATCACACAGCAGTGGTTTTGTCGCACAAGCGAATACAAACTCTGCGGAATTGACGAAGCGATCGCACTTGTAGCGACGTTTGCGCGCAATCCGAAAAATCTAGAAATTTTCGCTTTACACGATGGCGATATCGTAAAATCGCGCGAACCCGTGCTTAAAATCAGCGGAAAATATGAAGATTTTGGCTTTTTAGAAAGCGTGATTGATGCTACACTTTCGCGCCGAAGCTCGGTCGCTACGAATGTTTGGGAGGTGCTAAAAGTCGCAAAAAATAAGATTGTCTTTTCAATGGGGGATCGTCAAGATGAAATCCAAACTCAAATTGGCGATGGATACGCCACCTATGTAGCGGGGATTTCGCGCATTTCAACAGACGCGCAAGGCGCATGGTGGGGTGGACGTGGCGTCGGGACTATGCCTCACGCACTAATCCAGATGTGTCGTGGCGATATCGTGCGCGCGTGCAATCTCTATGCGCAAACTTTTGCAAACGAAAAAATTACCGCGCTAGTAGATTATCACAATGACGTAATAACGGACGCATTGCGCGCCGCAAATGCCCTTGGTGAGCGACTTGGCGCAGTGCGCGTGGATACATCGGCAAATTTAATCGATAGATATTTTGAGCGCGCAAAGGCTGGTAAAAATGATGAATTTACGCCAAATTTAGCCGAAATCCGCGAGAAAATTAGAGTAAATTTAGTATCAAATTCAGTTGAAAATCTTGAAAAAACTAGCGCGAATTTGGGCTTTGATTTCGATCCGCATGGTGTTTGTATTGAGCTGATTTTCGCACTTAGAATGGCGCTTGATGCGCATGGATTTTCGCACGTTAAAATCGTCGTTAGCTCTGGCTTTACTCCGCAAAAAATCGCCGAATTCGAACGCGCAAAAACGCCCGTGGATATCTATGGCGTCGGAACTTATCTAACGCGCAATGACACTTGCGGATTTACGGCGGATTTAGTTGCGATTGATGGCGAAAATGAGGCGAAATTTGGGCGCGAAAATGTAGAAAATCCGCGCTTAGAAAGAGTAAATTTGTAAAATTTTAGCCCCGTTTGAGGGCTAAAATTTAGGCTCATTCGTTATCAAATGTATTGTTTTTCGTGTGGTAAAAATATAAATAAATAAGCCCAATCGGAGCGATAAACATCGCAAAAGCGTAGTAAAGAAGCATGGTGATAAATTTTACGACCATCAACAATATAACATTTACAAAAATACATTATCCCCAAGTATGAAGCCCACGATACTTTCATAGACAAATCTCGAATATGGATAAATAAACACGTTTAAGACCACAATTATAGCTGTCATGACGTCAATATGCCCTGTTGCCTGCATTTGCACCCAAAAAAATAATGCCGTGATCAAACCGCCAAAAAACAGCTGCCTTAGATAGTAGCTAAGGCTCAAACCGCCAAAAGTTTTTCTCAAAAAACTACTCATAAAAATCCTTTTTTGTGAAATTTT